>DAOLCW010000003.1:0-88221 GCA_035327665.1 Kiritimatiellia bacterium | reverse complement strand
TTGTCCGCCGTCTTGTCCGCCATAGCCTTGGCGGCGGCGGAAGCCTTGGCGAAGGCGGAAACCTGCAACCGATGCACCAAATACGGTAGCTCGCAGATCTGGATCACATCGAACTCTCCGGCATGATTCTCAATCCATTTTGCCGCTTTCCGTTCAAACTGTTGGAACTCCCAGACCCGAACCCGCCAACCCGCCCGGACCTTGTCCCACGGGAACCAGGGGAGATACGGAGATCGAAGGAACTTGATTCGGCTTGCCGGAAGGATCGAGGTGTCGGTGGGTGAAGGACTGGGATTAGAGAACATCGGCTTGCCGGTCAGGAACGTGACCTCACAGCCCAATCTGGAAAGCTCGTTGGACATTTCCACATCAAACGTCTCTCCCCCACCCCGGACAATGCCGGCCATGCGGTTGACGAACAGCACGCGGATGCGTGTTTTTTGTGAAGTTGGTGTTTGGTTCATGGGTAATCGTGCTTCGTGCGCCGCCAAGGGCGGATGCTTGGTGCTTCGTCACAGGGTGTCAAGGTAGCAAGGTTACACGTGGACAGGTCCAGGATTTCCACCACACCTCGTCAAGTCAACATGCATACATGCTCTCTTCCCGGCGCGCTTTCATCTCTCCACCCGCCTTCAACGCTATGCGTAGCATTGCGGGCAGGTCCGTGGGACGCCTTTGGCATCTGTGGGGTTTCCTTCCCCCCTACTCCTAAGCGGTTACACGTTGTCGGATCACATTAGCCGAATGTATTGACCAAGAATATCTTCTCGTGAAGCGGATTTGTACTGCGCTACCACGCGCAGGATTCCGTTAAGCGTACCCACGCGGAGGGCTTTGTGGTTAGGGATGGCAATACGTTGGTGACCCGGCTGTGTGGTCTCAAGAATCATATGGCTACCTGATTGATGAACGAGGTCATCGCTCCAAGAACGACAGAGGATATCGGCAAGAGCTTTCCCGCTTAAATCCCGGGGCAACTTCATGTGGTAACCAACTCGTCCCGCACTAAATGCAAACGGATTTGACGGGGACAAGTGGTATCAAAATAAAAAGAAGAAACTGCATCCCGAACATTGATCCGAAGCTCATCCCATGAATCCGCCTGGGTAAAAATGGCCTCGGTCAAGCATTCAGCCACGAATCCACCATCCTGTTCTTGCGATACCTCAAAGATAATCTCGTTCATGTTGTAACCCTACTCTCTTGTCGGTTCTGGATCAACTTTTTGCGTTTTCATCCCCACCCACCTGCACCGCGATGCGTAGCATTGCGGGCATGTCCATGGTTAAATAATTCTTCTTCTCTGCGCTCTCTGCGTAATCTGCGGTAAAAAAAAACTCCGTGACCTCCGTGCTCTCCGTGGTTAAATTCTTCCTTCTTCGCAGCTCGGTGCAAACACATACTTTTCTTGCTCTCAATCGCTCCAGTTCAGACAAGGTTGAAGACGAAATTCAACACAAAGTATGTTTTCTCCTACGCTGCTTAGCCGCCGACGGCGGCCATGCAAGTATCCTTCGACATGGGCTTACTCGCTACCCGCAGAATCCGCCAATCGCGGAATCAACTCCTCCACCATCCCCCGCAGCCTCGCTCCGCAACCCTCCGCGCTAAACTCTGTTTCGCACTTCGCCCGCGCGGCGGCTCCCTTTGCCGCCGCTTCCTCCGGGCGATCAAACGCATAGGCAATCGATTGGGCCAGGGATTCGGAATCACCTGGGGGTACGATCCATCCACAACCCTCCAGGATCAACGGCAAGTCGGATATCGCCGAACCAATGACCGGTTTGGCCATGGCCATCGCCTCGAAGACCTTGCAGGGCATCTGGGACCGTGCCAGGAGGTTGTCCGACAAGGGCAGCACCATGACGTCGGCCATTGCGAGATGGGCTGGCATATCCTCCTTCGCTCGGGAACCAAGAGCCACCAGATAGGGAGAGAAACGCGGATTGCCCTCCAATGCCTCAACATGTTGATTCTTCGGCCCGATGATCACCAAGCGATAGTCGGTTCGGCCAATCCGGGCCAGGGCCTCCAAAATCAGTTCAATTCCCTTGTGGGGCCGTACCACCCCGCCGAAAACGATCAACTTCATCTCGCCCAATCCATAGTCGCGCTTAAGAGACTGGGTTGCTTCAACAGGTAACGGGCGGAAGAACTCGGTATCGACACCCATGTGGACAACCTCGCCACCAAACCGCTTCTGCAACCAGGTCGTCGTTGACCACACGCCATCCAGCTTTGGAATCATCCGCTCGACCCAGGGATACGCCCAGTCCTCAAGCGGATGGTGCAGATGCTTCAACGTTGCGGCAATCCGGCTCGGCCATGGGCGCATCGCTTGCAACGCGCCATCCCATTCATCGAGGTACGCTAGCGCCTTGACACCTCTCCGCTTCTTTTCCCGCAGCACTACTGGGACGGTATCGGCATAGGCTTTCACCGCAATCAGAACATCCCCGGTCAGGGCTTGTCCAAGCCGACGAGATTCCTGCCAATATTCGGGCAGACGATACAACCTCGGCATGGATACGGCCCGATACGGGTAACTGTCACGGTACATAGGGCATACTCCATGCCCAAAATCCGGACCTACGATTTCCACGTCATAAGCCGACTCCAATGAACGGGCCAACACCGTAACCGGGCCGATCACCGGACTGTTGATGTCGGGAACTAAAAAGGAGATGCGAGGGGTCATAGGCTAAGAACGATAGACGATGATCAATAGAAGAAAGTCAGAAAACCCGGCTTCGCCGTATCGAGCGATGGGCGCAGGACAATTGGCGAAAGATCTCCTGCTGCAGTGCAAACGCATCCTTGTACACCGGCATGTCTCGAAATGTCTTAATCGCTTTATTCATCGCCTATTGCCCATCGCCTATCGCCCATCGTCTATCTCTTCCCCTTGTTCACCTCATTCGGCCGATAAATCGTGGGCTGGTCGACCCCGCTCAGGGCATGATTCACCGCTTCAACCCCTTGCATGACCGAATGATCCATATTCGCGACCTCGTATTTCCACCCTCCGAAACGGCCCCGGCTATAGATGCCTTCCGCCTCCAAACCAGGAAGAACGTCATGTAGGATTTCATCGCGATCCAGGGTCGGTACCGGATAGCCATACTCCGAGGCCATGGTATGAATATGATACTCACCGTCTCGTAGATCCATGAATCCAAGCTCACGCAATCCCTCGACCGCCAAGTCTCCTATGTTTTCCTTTAGAAAACCCTGCCCTCCCGGACTGGCAAACTCGCACAAGAAGGAGCAGTTCCGCTCAGGGTCTGGCGTATGCGCAGGCGAAAAGGTCGAAAACGGGGTCACCCGGTAAAAGCGCGCCTTCTCCTCCGGACAATAGACCCAGGTTTTGTCCTGCAATTCTGGGGGTATCGGCCGCTTTACCCCAACCCCGGCAACTTGTACATGGCTATAGCGAAGGCCGGAGCAGGCCTGGATGTGGTCCGGACTGTCCAGCATGCGAACCAGAACAGGGAGGGGCATGGTCGAAACCAACACCTCATAGGAGACTTCCGATCCATCGCTGAACGTGGCGATTCGCCGAGACCGGTCCAATCGGATCAGCGGCATGGACAGGCGCTTGTTCGATTCCGGTAGTTGCTCATAAAGCGCCTTCCAGATCGCCCCGGTTCCTCCCTCTTTGGGAAATTGAAACGTGGCATTAGGGCCCCATCCCACTTCATCTTTTCGCTCACGGACCAGCATCTCCACCTTGTCCATGTCCACGGTGGGAACCCGATCACCCAACCAGTGCCGGTTCATCTCGGCAGGATCGACCGTCCATATTTTTTGATTGTAGGGGATCATAAAATGCCTGGCAATTCCCTCTCCAAAGGAAGACAAAATCCAATTCCTGAACGTCGGCTCGCTCTCCGGCATGGGGCTCCGATGGCGAAGCCCCTCCAGGCACTCGTTCACCACCGGTTCCGGTAAATGGTGAAAATTGAACTGGAATGGATACGGAACCCATGCGCCATACAACCGGACCCACGACCTTCGCTGATGATGATAAAAGCCATCCGGCAAAACAGCGTCCATTAACCGGTCAAAATAATGGTAATGGGAGTGGGCAACGTGAACGGCAAAGTCCCACGTAAAACCATGCTCATCCCGGAAGGAGGCGGCCAGGCCCCCCGGATAATCATGGCTATCAACCATCAGCCAGTCTCGTTCGCCCAGCTCGTTCAAGCGCCAAGCCGCGCCAAGACCGGTGGGGCCGGCCCCCACGATCAATACATTGACCTTCTTCATCATGTTATTCCCTTAAACATTTTCGTTCGATTACAAGCTTTTCCCATGGCGCTCGGCAAGGGTTCTCACTCGATCTTTGATTCCCTGAGGCAAATGCCTCACCACCCAGCCTCTCAACCGGTCCGTCATCATGCTCCCCCGTCTTTGGGGCGGCACCGGTGTCCGAACCGGCTGCTTTGCCACCTCATGAAACAGGCGCGCATAATCATCCGCCATCCGCCCCAGGGTAAATCGCGCCTCTACCCGCCGTCTCGCCGCCCCCGCCATCGCAACGCAGCGATCCGGCGATGAAGCCAGGTCGAGGACTGCATCCGCAAAGGATGACGCATCCCCGACCCGGCACAAATAGCCGGATTCTCCGCCGACCACAATTCGATCAAAAATACCTTTCAAATCCGAGACAATCGGCACGCACCCGCAGGACATCGCCTCAATCAACGTGAAACCACAACCCTCGAATCGCGAGGGCAAAAGGAGAGCATGATGCGTTTGAAACAACCGGGCCATGGCCGACCGCTCCCGAGCTGCGTCCATCATCACCCGGTCCTGTATCCCGAGTTCACGGACCAGCGATTCAACCGCACCGTGATCCTTGCCCTCCCCGACAAGAGTCAGGGTGACCTCCAAGGACATACGGCCAAGCACCTCATGAAGAATCCGCGGCAATAGGGTCACATGTTTTTGATGATCCTCCAAACGACCCACGTACAAAAGCCGCAAGGGCTCTGGGGGCCGCAAGCTGTCCGGCGGAACAAAGACCTCGTGATCCACCCCATGGTAGATCACCGATACCAACCCGGGGGCGACCCCGTAGCCCACGAGATCATCGGCCAATCGATCGCTCACCGCGACAAATCCGTTCACCGCGCCCGCTATGGAGGCCGCCGGTTTGTACACCCCGCGAGCGCTATGCACAAGCCTTGCCACCACAAACCTGGCCGGATCAAGCCGGAACGGCAAAGAATCAAGGTCGGTATACACCCCGGGCAGCATCATGACCCCGTCATATCGATTCCGAATCAGATGTTCGATCAACGCATCAAGCCGCGAAGTCGACGATGGTGATACCGACGTCTCCACGCCCGGATCATCCCGGTACCGGGTCTGCGCAAGCGCTTCCGCCGTGCAAGGAGACACACACCGGAAGTCAATCCCCCGCAACCGCAAGGGCTCACGCAAACTGAGGAAAAACGTGTAGGTTCCCCCGACTTGCGGCTCACAAATGTAGGCGACTTTGATCATGGTACCGACAAACGGTTCATCCTGCAGAACATATTAATGACATAGCCGACCGTTTGGACCATCACTCGCCATGCACGCTCGGTTTGAATGCGCTCATCAGGACCACATCGTAATAGTTACCACAAAGGTAGGTATGATTTTTCAGTATCCCTTCCTCGACAAAGCCAAGCTTATGATAAAGGCGAAGTGCTTTGTCATTATAGGAGACCACCTCCAAGCATATTTTCCGGAGATTCAAGCAATCAAACGCATAGGCCATCATGACCCTTACACTGTCTTCACCCAAGCCTTTACCATGGTATGCTTCTTCTCCTATCGTAACGCCCAAGGTGCACTTGCGGGAGATCCAATCGATCTGATTCAAGCGAACCAGCCCCACCAGCTCCTGATCCGAGAGGGTTTCCACCGCAAACACCACCCAAGATCCCGAGGGATCTTTCAGCATGGTGTCATACCAGTGTTCTTCCATGACCTCGGTTACGGGAAATCGATAACCCAGAACATTCTCCCGAATTCGCGGATTGTTCCGCCATTGAATGGTTACCGCCATGTCCGACTTACGAATCGGTCTCAACCTTATCAATTGCCCCTCATAGGATATCATTTTCATTGCTCAACCTCGCTCCCACTCCAGGCGATGCCCGGAAACCGTTTACATCAACGCTTGCGTTGCGTGGTCATGCCACCTCGACGCGTTAAGATTAATCCATCAACTCGTTATGCTTCTTGCATGCTTCACGCACACAGTAATTCGGTCTTTTCGTTGTCTTAATATTCACCCGGTACAAGTACTCTCCAAGCGTAGCGACTCCAAGTAGAAGAAGAGAAAAGCCCAGCAAGAGCAGCACAACGATGGTCGGAAACCCTGCTTGAAACTCGACATTCCGCATGACTTGTACCACAAGCCAGCCCGCATAAATCGAAGAGGCTCCAAACAAAGCGAGCGCGATGTGCATCAGCATCCGGATGGGGAGGTTGGAAAAGGTGACGAAAATATTGATCGAGTGTTCAACCAGTTTGCGCACGGTATATCCACTGCGCCCGGCAAAGCGGGGATGATGGGCCACCGGGCAACGGGCGAAGTGGGTGGTGACCCATACCAGATACCCGTCAAGAAACGTGTAGGAGTTCCGCATCTGGACGAGGTGAGCGGCGGTGGCCCGTCGGATCAGCCGGAACGGTGAGTAATACGGGGGCAATTCCGGGATGGCGACGCGAAGTAGTTTCTTCAGCATGCGGGAGGACAGGTTTCGCCACCAAGCATGCTCGGTTTCCTCCGGATCGCCATACACCACATCCGCCCCGGTCCGTTCGGCGGTTTCGATCAGGCGGGGTATATCCTGCGGATCCTGTTGAAGGTCCTCATCCATGGTGATGATCAAGGCCCCGGAGGCATGCTCGATCCCGCAAATAATCGCATTGTGCTGCCCGTAGTTACGGGTCAGGCGTATCCCGCGAATCCGGCGGGGATGGGCTTGATGCAGTCGTTCGATGACGGGCCAGGATTGATCAGGTCCACAATCATGAACGAGAAGGATCTCGTAGTCATAGGCGCCCTCCAGAGCCTCCTGGATCTTTTGGCACAAGGCCTCAAGGGTCTGTTCCCCTCGATACACAGGGACAACGATGGATAACCGGGCAGGCGCGGGATGGGGGTTGATCATGATACGGTCAAGGCTCCAGAACCAAAGGTGATATCAGCATCCCGATCCGATTGATAGATGAAATATCCTGAACGATCGGCGCTCCGGGTCAACGGTTTGGCCTCTTGTTCGTTCAACTCCCAACGGACCAACTCAGGCGGAAGGGCCCGGATCACCTCACCCACCCACGGCGTCTGGGGAGAATGAAACCATACCCCGGAGCGCTTGCCCTCGGAAAGCACTGGACGCTCGAAATCCCCAAGCGCCACGAGAATCACCCCGCGCAAAAAATCATAGCCCGTGGATAATTCAACCAGATCCGAGCCGATGAAGTCCCCTCCCATCCTCGCTCCGATTTCCGTCACAAAAACCTCCCCCTCCGGGGTGACCATCAGCTCCGGATGGGTCGCCCCGACCTCGATGGACAGGGCACGAAGCCCGAGCCGAACTTGGTCAAGCGCCTCCTCGATGATGGCGCAAGGGAGCGCAGATGGCTGATGATGCCCAAGTTCCACATAGTTCGGCGGTCCCGAAGTAACCTTATCGGTTATCGCCAGTGGATAGTACGACGATCCCCACGAAATTCCCTCGATGCTGATTTCTTTGGCCTCCCCGATAAAGGCTTCCATGATCGCCTGCCCGCAAAACGAAGCCGTCAAGGCCCGGGATACGGCCTCCGGCAATTCCCCGGGATCATCCACCTTGGTCACTCCCAGACTCCCTGAGCGATCACAGGGTTTAATGATGACCGGCCCCTCAAAGCCGGACCACAACCGATTCGCTTCCGCCGTGGAGGTAACAAGGGAAAACCTCGGACAACGCACCCCTCCCTCCACCAACGCTTTCCGCATGGCATACTTATTGGTGGTTTTGAAGGCGCTCTCCATGCTATTCCCGACAAGTCCAAGTTTTTCCGCGACGTAAGCAACGGTCGGCACCGCGACATCGGAGGCGATGGATACGATTCCATCAATTCCACAGTCGCGGCAAACCGAAAGGATCGCGTCCTTCTCGGTGATCGAGATGGGAAAGAAGTCGTCCGCCACCTCCCGGCACACCGCCCCTTCGGGAATCGAAAAACATAGGGTCCGCAACCCCATGGCCTTCGCCTTGGCTACAAGGGGCCGTTGTAGATAGCTTCCCCCGATGATCGCTAGGGTTTTCATGACAAGATGGTCTTAGAACTGAAAGTAAAGAAAGGGAGAACTCTGATTCACCAAAAGGACGGCAAGACCAAAGCCAAACAAAGCCAGAAGGATCAGCGCCCGCCCGACCGCTCCGAGCCAGGTCGCTCCAAACACAGACCCAGAACAGTCTTCGCATTCATCCACCCGGAGGATCGTCCACGTATTGGGGGCGACAAAGGCCAGAACACAGGCCGCGCCAAGCAGACTGAGCAGGAAACCCAATGGCAATCCATCTCCCCAGCCCATGGGCCATCCAGCCCCCGAGAATCCCAGCATCGCCCTCCAGATTGCCAGAGTTTCCTCCATCGTTGCCGCCCGGAAAGGGACCCAGGCGAAACAGACAAGAAGAAAGGTCCGGACTCTTCCCCAAAGGACATGGGGCGGGCGGTCAGTACCCCGCCATCGTTCCCACGCCAACGCCAGACCGTGGATAGCTCCCCACACCACAAACGTCCAGTCCGCTCCATGCCACAAACCTCCCAAGACCATGACCAGACCGAGGTTCACATAGGTGCGAAATCGCCCCACCCGGTTGCCTCCGAGGGGAATGTACAAATAATCACGCAACCAACTTGAAAGGGAAATGTGCCAGCGCCGCCAAAAATCGGTGATCGATACCGCCTTATAGGGTGAATTGAAATTGATGGGAAAGCGAAAGCCCAGCATCAAGCCCAGACCCACCGCCATGTCCGAGTACCCGCTGAAATCAAAATAGATCTGCATCGCATAGGCCAGAGTTCCCGCCCACGCTTCCAGCCAACCGGGCGAACCACCGTCGTAGGCAAGCGATACCAAAGGCGCCACCGCATCGGCAACCAGCACCTTTTTGGCGAACCCGAGAATAAACAGGGCGGCACCCCGGGCAGCTTTGGAGGCGCTATGACTGCGCTCCACCAATTGCTCAGCGAGTTCGTGATACCGGACAATCGGACCCGCAACAAGCTGGGGAAACAAACTGACATAACAGGCAAAGTCGAGAAAAGACCGGGTTTGCTTTGCCCGTCCCCGGTACAGATCAATGGAGTAACTCATGCTCTGAAAGGTGTAGAAAGAGATACCGACCGGAAGGACGAGATGAAGAAGCGGGATGGGAGATGCGGGATTCGGGATACGGGATTCGGGGAAGAGGGCGGCGAGGCCGTAATTGAAGGTGGTAGCGAACATGTCGAAGTACTTGAAGAAGCCGAGCAGGGAGAGGTTGCTGACCACCGAGAGGGCGACCCAGCGCTTTTTGCCCACCAAGGAAACCGAGCGAACAATCCCCCTCCCCGCTGCGTAATCAATGACCGTCGACAACAGCATCAATCCGCAGAACCGGTAGTCCCACCACCCGTAGAACAAGTAGCTGGCGAGGACGAGAAACAAGGTCCGCCCTCCCCTCGGCAACAGGTAGTACCCGGCGAGTACCAGGGGCAAAAAAAGAAATAGAAATTCGTAACTGCTAAAAATCATGATGACAGGGCAAACGCATCATCGGGAACGAATCAACACATTGAATTCAAAAAGCTCGGGAACAAGAAATACGAG
This sequence comes from Kiritimatiellia bacterium, assembly GCA_035327665.1. GTDB lineage: Bacteria > Verrucomicrobiota > Kiritimatiellia > CAIVKH01 > CAIVKH01 > DAOLCW01. Next base: position 78,353 of record DAOLCW010000003.1, on the reverse strand, counting down.
CTTTTCCACCACTCGCTTCGCTTGAGAACACGGAGGTCACGGAGTTAATTCCATGTTTCATCAAGCCAGGACCTCTCCAAAGACGACGGATTCCTTCCTCTGCTCCTCCGTGCCCTCTGTGCTCTCCGTGGTAAAGAACAACCTTTGCTCGTGAATGCATTGCACAGAATCCACACCCGGATTCGATTGTCCATGAAATCCATCTCCGTCAGCTTTTTTTCATTCGCCTCATCAGTGCCCCGGGAATCTGGGTCACAATGCGTTTGAGCCGGGCGAGAAGCCCCGCAAACGGCCGGTAGGTGTCGGGCAAATTGACTTTTCGAATGTCCTCAAGCAGGGATGTTCGGTCCAGCCACGCCTGCTGGACAAAAAACGAATAGTGATGCACCAGTGCATCAGCCACAAGAACGATGAATTTGCCGTTCTCAGGGATCCATGTCCCCCACCCGTTCTCATCCTCCTCGGGCACCCCCCCGATCTCCTGCCAATGCCGGTAATCATAACAGATGCAATTGATGCTGAAGGGGTAGGAAAACGTGATACAGGATACGGGATGCGGGATGCGGGATGCGGGATCCGGGTTTCGGGGCGCGGGTTCTGACGTTGATCCATGAATACGCGATAAACCCGCTTGTTCGGAGGATAAACTGGTTCCAGACAGGCCCTCTTTATCCCCTTTCCCGTATCCCGAATCCCGCATCTCGTCCCCCACATCCCGCGTCCCGTATCCCGAATCCCGCACCCCGTCTCCCATCGCCTTCCGGTTTGCCTCCCGCAAGCGACGATTTCCCTCATCCAGATTCAGGAAGCTCCTGATCATGAACGCGGCGCACCGGGGCAGAATCCATACCGGCCCCATGCGCTCGGTGACGATCGGCTTGTTAAAGGTTCGGGTGAATTCTTCTCCCAGTTCGGGGAAAACCGTAAGCAAATGATAGGCCCCGCGCTGGTTGTTGGTCACCACCGCGCTGAGCAGGGCAAGGTCATGATCATCCTTGAACGCCTCATAGGCTTTCTCCATCTCGATATCCCAGTCACTCGACACAAAGGTATCTTCATCCAGTTTAAAATAAAGTCCGCCGGGGTAGCGCCGCACGCATTCGTTTTGCATATCGGAAAGCACTTTGCCCCGCCCCCGCAAACCGTGGATGACATCCCACCTGATGCCCGGGTGGCGCCCCGGCAACGATTGCACATACCGCAGATGGCGCCCCTTCACCCCGCTGCACAGGATGACCACCCGGTCGAAACGGGCCGCCGATCCCCCGCCAACCAGCAGGTCCATGCACAGGCGGAAACAATCCAGCCGGTGGCTGGTGAGGATCATCAGGATGCGTTTACGGGAGGAGTCAGTGTTCAATCAATGACCTCGGAGGGTTTGGGGTTAAACGTGGGGTGAGGAGCTGAAATCAATCGGCTTCCGCGCCACCACCAGGTGATTGTTGGCCTCCTCGGCGAGATCGCCGAGGGAAAGCAGCATGCAAACAGGAAACGCTGCCGCGGCAAACAGCAGCATGAAAGGATACAGCAGATAAAAGAAGACATTGCGGCGAATCTCTGGAGTGCTCATGCCCCTGACCCGAAGGCTTTGCATCACAAAGTAAACAAGGTGGGAAGCCATGCTTGACCATACACCACCGAGTGGCTTCAGCATGATTTTTTTGAGGCCGCACCGGGCCAGGGCCTCCTCGCTCCAGTAACGAGTAAAGTTATAGTAATGGTAGGGAGCCATGTGGAGGGTTGACGTGGTGGGAAGGAGAAGAATCATGTATCCACCGGGCTTCAGCACTCGCGTCATTTCCTCCATCATCCGGATGGGTTCGAACACATGCTCGAGCACTTGAATATTGACCACGGTATCGAAGGACGCATCGGCATAGGTCATGGCACAACCATCTCCGTACTGGAGCCTTATCCTCTCGTCCTGACCATCAAGGTCTACGGATTGCCGATCAACTTCAAGAATGGTCCAGCTCGTAAACTCGACTCTCCGCTTCTTGATCGTCTTGAAAAAATCCCATCCCCCCACATCGAGCACGTCACCTCGACAATGAGACTCCAACGCCTCAAACAAAGCCCGGGAACGAAGATCCCTTGCCCAGTACATCAACCGCCCCAATACATTTTTCGTCATTTCCCTTCTCCCCTTCCCCCCGCCAGGAATGTCAACATTCCCGCGTAAGGCGGGCGATAGACGAGGTTGACCACATGTCGGCCCGGCGGGATCACCGCAGCCATAAAGGTCCCGTAGGCCGGGAACATGGCGAGGGGATCACCCTCGATATACCACGACCACCAGCGAAAATATTGATGGTTAAACACAAGAACTTGGGGAACCGGCGTTTCTACTGCAACCTGAAAGGACGCCCCGTCTCTCCCGGTCATTTGTACGCGTCCCGCGCCGGGTTCGCGCGCATCGCCGAAAAGGGTGGGATCGATCGACAACCCGGCCAGGTCAGACTCCAGGACATAGACCTGAGACGCAAAATCATTGATCGACGACGCTTCCATCGTCCTGAAAAGATCGTCTTCCTCGTCAAAAAGCCTGACCCCAGGCACCAAAAAGAATGTGGGCAAGGCCCGGGGATTTTCGTGAACCACAAGCTGCCGCGGCGGATTTTTTCGCTGAAGATACCCGAGAAGACGCTCCCTCCGGCTGAGGTTGGCCCACGCCACCGTCATGGCGTCCTGCTCGGGCAGCCGGACCGGCACCAGGCGGTCATCGTCGAGGTCTTTGTCGCTGACGATGTATTTGGCACCCGCCAGCGAAAGCAGGTCGAGATTGTACCATCGGGCAAAAGGAATCGCCGACACATCATGGTCGGGACCAGACCGGGCATGGTGCAGGTACACGTAGGCGCCCCAGGTGTGAAAGCCCCGGATTTGCCGGTCCAACTCGGTGAGCGGGCGGATCACCCCGGTCCAAAAGCGATAGTAACGCTCCGAATACGCCGGGGAAAGTCCATCGACCATGTCCGCGCCATAGGGCAGCCAAAATCCCGGGTGAAGATTGTAATACGCGCCGGCTGTCGCAAATCGATATCCCGCCGCTCGCGCGGTTTCCGCCAGCGTCCCGAGATCCGGATGGTCAAAAAGCAATCGCCAGCTCTGCTTGCGCTTGACGATATCGCGAAGATGTTGCTGCTTGACGTCGATCGACTGGTGGAACGCCACAAGCATAAGCGCTCCGCAAACGACATGGGATAACGTCCATGCCCTGACCTTCGCTCCCTCCGGATTGCGAAGGGAAAACGTCCACCGGGGCACATAGGCGAGGGCGCCTGCGGCGGCCAGACACCAGGCAAGTGCAGAAACCATATGAAAGCGGGTAAAATCCACCCCACGGGCAAACCCGATGTATGGCGCGACATACACCTTGAGAGGCCCAAGTAAAGGACCAATCACCACCCCCAGCAATAAAAGACACCCGACGGCCGCATGCACCCGGTTCCTCAGGCGGCTCCGGGCAAGCCAGATCCCGGCGAGCAGGACAAACGGAGCCCACCGGAGGAGGTACCCCAACCGCTCCATCCCAAACCCGCGCCAATCCGGGGCCGCGCTCAGCAGACCGAATTGACGCCCCCGGTAGGTATCCCCGGCATGAAGCAGCAACGCCCAGATTTCCGGGACCATCCGCAGCGAAGACACCGCGAAAAAGACCGCGACGCCCGCCGTAAGCACCCCCCACCCGCGCAGGGTATGAGCATCCTTGCGAAGGATCAGGGCAAAGAGATACGCGGCCGGGACAAGAAAAAACGTGCCGATGAGATGGGCCATGGACCAGCCGAGCAGCACCCCTAGCAGGGCGCTGCGCCCGATCATGACCCGCCATGAGGTCAACGATTGACGGCAATAGAACCAAAGCAACAGGGGCAACCCCGGCTCGTTGAGCAAGTGCATGAACGCCACCTCGCCCAAATCAGTATGCGCCATCGCATACACCATCCCCGCCAGATAGGCGACTTCACGCCTCGCCCCCAAGCTTTCCTCGAGCAGCCGGGCGGTAAAATAACCCGCAACAAATCGCTGAATCCAGGTCACCACCCCATGGGCCAACCAAGGCGGCAAGACGAGAAAGGGGACATAGAATAGATTCCACCACCCGACATTGGCCAGCCGGTCCATTCCACTGATCCAGGGATGCATGAGTGAACCGATCATCGACCTCCAGGCATCCGTGGTCGTCATCACCACCGGAATATGGACGGTTGCCGTATCGTGGATCCGAAGGTACGACAAGTCCCCGAGGGCCCAGTATTCAAGGGTCAGCCACGACGCCCATGCGGCAAACCAGAACAAGCGGGGCCGGGATTGAAGTAGCGCCGAGATCACAATGCGCGTTCCCCGCCCTTGGTGGTTTTCGGTTTTCGCGCCAGCACGTAGAAACTCGATGCGAGGTTCGTCGCGGTGGGCAGATCACGGAAGAGGAGGTCCAGAAACTTGACCGGCCAGGTGAGGACCATGACCGCGAGGTAAATCCCATCCCGTAAGCGGGGCCACCCAAAACTGAGTAGGGTCGCCACCGCTTCTTGAAACACCCACAGAAAACCACTGATCGGCCCCCCACCCACGCCAACCTCAACCTGCTCGAACTCCCGGTGCAGATAAGCGATGCCACTCGAGGTGTACCGTTGATAATCATGAGGAGAGGCATGAAAGGGCTGCATAAACGGGATCAGGTTGTAGACTAGCCCCCCCGGCTTGAGCACCCGGAACATCTCCCTAACCACCGCCTGGGGATCCGCAACATGCTCGAGAACCGCCACGCTCATGATGGCATCGACGCTACCATCCTTAAAGGGGAGCCGGTGAATATCCGCCACGACATCCACCTGCTCGTAGGCAAACATGTCCACATTCCAGACCTTGGCGTCTACCCGATGATTGCCACTTCCCAGATTGACAAAAATCTCTCCGGACTCCGAAAGAAAACGGCGCTCCGGACGGGAATTGACGAGAACGGGCGACAAGAGAAGGGTGATCAAGCGATAGAGCCGGGGCCACCGTTTGGTCATGTACTTCAAGCGGTCGAGGGAATCGACCACATCCACCTCGTGCGTCACCTCGCGAAAATACCACGTGCCACCCTCGACGGCTCGCGGTGGAGAGGCAAAGATCGATTCAAGTGATTGGGGACATCTCATCATGCGGTTGAATTTCTTGGTAAAAGAAGCAACGGATCAAAACCGGGTAACGCAGTCAATGATTTCCATTTGCTGCGCAGAGGTCATGGCATGGAAGAACGGAAGCCGGATCAGCCGGTCGCTCAACTCCTCGGTCACCGGACAATCTCCGGGTTTGCCTCCCCACTGTCTTCCCATTTCGGACAAGTGAAGGGGCAAGTAATGGAATACGGCGAGAATCCCGTGGTCCTTGAGATGCTGGATCAGATGGGTCCGGGACGCCAAATCGGGCAGGAGAAGGTAAAACATGTGCCAGGCTTGACCGCACCCTTCGGGCACGACGGGAAGCCGGACGCCCCGCGAGCTCGCCCACGCCCCCAGCCGGTCAGCATAGGTTTCCCAGAGATGTTGCCGGTGGCTCTGGATTTCCTGCCACCGTTCGAGCTGCCCGAGGAGAATCGCGGCAAGCACATCGGAGGGTAGGTAGCTGGAGCCAAGATCCACCCATGAATATTTGTCGATCTGACCCCGGAAAAACCGGCTCCGGTTGGTTCCCTTCTCGCGGAGGATTTCCGCCCGCTCAATCCACCGGGGCTCGTTGATCAGCAAGGCCCCCCCCTCTCCGCAGGTAAAATTTTTGGTCTCATGAAAGCTCTGGGTGGCCAGCGCGCCAAGGGAGCCCAGCCAACGGCCCTTGTAAGTTCCGAACAAACCATGGGCATTGTCTTCAATCACTGGAACACCTGCCTCGGCGGCAAGGGCAAGAATGGGTTCCATATCACAGGCGACGCCTGCGTAATGAACCACCACAATCGCCCGGGTTCGGGGTGTGATCAGGTCCCGGAGCCGGGTTTCATCCACATTAAGGGTATCCGGCCGGCTATCTGCAAACACCAGGGTCGCCCCCCGCAGGGCAAAGGCATTCGCCGTGGACACAAAGGTAAAGGAAGGGACGATCACCTCATCCCCGGGCTGGAGATCGAGAAGAAGGGCACACATCTCCAGGGCATGGGTGCAGGACGTGGTCAAAAGCGCCTTCTCCACCCCCAGTGTCCGCTCAAGAAACGCATGGCAGCGCCTGGTAAAGGGACCATCCCCGCTGTAGTGGTTGCTGTTCAAGGCCTCTAGAACATACCCGCGCTCCAGGTCGGTTACCGAGGGATGATTGAAGGAGATTTTCATTTCGGTGGATGACAGATCATTCTCGGTAACGCCACACGACCAGATCCGGGATTCCATCAAAATCGCGGCCGTTGCGCGTGACGAGTGGAAGATTGTGCTCCAAAGCGGAAGCGGCAATCCAAAGATCATTGGGACCGATCACTCGCCCGGAAGTCTTCATATCGGCATACAATCGGGCATACCGGTCAACGGTTTCCAAACTCGGCCAGACCAGAATGTAGGCGTCCAGAAATTCCTGAAACTTCTCCCGCGGAACGCCAGCAACATAGGCGCCTCGCAGGAATTCCCCCATGACCATCCATGGCATTGCCGCGGTTTGATCGTGATGCTCCAGAGCAAAACGGGTTGCCGGGCCGGGATTACGCTGTTCACGCCACAGGTCGATCAGCAAGGTCGCATCGACTAGGAAGTCCATGGATCCCTTTGTTCCGACCATGACCTTCCCGATCGAGAGGACTGCTCGAGTTGATCGAATGTTTCCGGCGACAATGGGGGAAGACCTCGCGCCTTCGCCAACGCCTCGCTCATGGTCCCCCGCTGAGGAACCACCCGTTCAATCACCTTGGAAAATGAGTCCTTGGGAGACCTCTTCCAAGCCAAAAGACGATCGTAGGCACTTTGGGACAATGTCACCGTTTTCATGTTTCAACACATACACGAAGGCGTTTAACGTGTCAACGCGAGGAACGCGGTTTGGCTTCAAGGCTTTTGCACACTCTCTTTATGAGCGAAGCCTTGCTGCGATTGCCAGATTACCTCTAATCAAGGATTCCTCCGGGAATTGACCACATCGGGGGTAAACAGGGTTGGTTCACACTCAGCTCCCCCTCCCGCAGCCAGTCGCTCCACACATTCATACCCCTGGGCAAACGAATGATCCTGGTTGGCAATTTCATACTTCCATGCCCCAAACCGGCCCCGGCTGTAGATGCCATGCTGCTCAAAGGCGCGAAGGGCGGGATCCACGAGGTCATCCCGGCCCAGAAAGGGCGTGGGATAACCCTGGTCCAGACGGTAATGAGCCTTCGAACAGATCTGACCCGGATCGGGGATCAGACCGTCTTCGACCAGCGCCCGGATGGTATCCTCGACGAGCGTGGCACCGTTGACCGGCTTGGCCGAACTTTCCGAGGTTTCCGTCATCAACGACCATTGCTCGCCCGGCCGGGGGACGTTGTTCGGACTGTAGTTGCTGAACACCGTGACCCGGTAGTAGGGGCTGTTCGATTCGGGAAAATACATCCAGCATTTCGTCTTCAAATGTTCGGGCGGCTGGCCTTCCAGACCAATCCCCACCACGTTGGTCGCGGAGAAAAACAAGCGGTCAGCAACCGCCTCCTTCACCACACCCGGGCAAAGCCGGATCAAATGGTTGAGCGGCATGGTGCTGATCAAATGGGTGTACCCGAGAACCTCCCCGCTGGTCAGGGTGACCCTTCGTTGAACCGGATCGATGGCGTCAACCCGGGTCGAGAGGGAAACCCGTTCCCGTGGCAACATCTTGCCGATGGCATTCCAGACCGCTCCCGTGCCGCCCTGCCGGGGAAACCGGAAGGTCGCATTGGGGCCCCAGGAGACCTGATCCTCGCCGAGACATACCGATTGAATCACCGGCTTCAAGCCGGGAACCGCCACCCGCTCCCCGATCCACCGGTAATCCATTCCACTCGGGGGGATCGCCCACACCTTGAAGTTGTACGGGGCCATGAACCATCGGGTGATGCCCTCCCCGAAGGTCTCGTTCATCCACGCCTCGAAATGGGCGGGGCGGGGCGATCCCTCCGGGCGTTTGGCGGCGGCATCGTGGGCCTCCATCAACCCTCTCACGCACTCCCATCGCTCGGCAGGAGGAAGGCGATGCAGATTGTTTTGGAAAGGATACGGTACCCATTGACCCCGAATCCACACCCAGCTCTCCCGTTGGTGATGAAACCACCCGTCCTCGCCGAGGGCGAGATTCATGTACCGGTCGAACGTTTCGTAATGGGAGAACTGAACATGGCCACCCTGATCCCAGGTAAACCCCTGGTCATCGACAAATGTGGCGGCCAACCCGCCAAAATGATCCAGGGCATCGACCATGTGCCAGTCCTCCCGACCTTTTTCCCAGAGTCGGGTTGCCGCGCCCAGTCCGGTCGGACCGGCGCCGATAATGAGAACGTCAACGTTTTTCATAAGGGTCTTTCGAATGAATCGGAATCCAGCAGGCAGGACATGAACCGTTCCCGGGTGCTGATCGGAACATCAGCCACCCGGTTGTATGATCACCAGCTTCGGAAAGGCGCCGGAAAAATCACCGGGGTTGCGGGTGATAACTCCCTCAAACCGGCTGGCAAACGCCCCAATCAAGATGTCCGCCACCGGCCGCTTGATTGACAAGCCTTGTCGACGGGCCTTGATGTGCCGATACCAAGCTCGAAATGCGGCATGCGCATCTGCATCGGTCCAAGGTTCATTCCATCGAGCTCCCAATTGATCCAAGAACTCCCGCAAGCGGCTCTCGTCGCCCCAGAAGGCGGGGGCCAGCTCAACGTAGGTTACCGGGCTGACAATAAGCCCAGTTTCCATTCGCTGTTCAAGGCAAAGGGCGGAACTCTGTCCATAGTCGGGATCATCATCGAGTACATCGACGATCACGCAGGTATCCACCACCCATGCCATCAGGCGTCCTCGCCCGCGCGCAACTCCTGCATCCACGCCTCGGTTCGGCGAACCGAACGGAAGGTTTTGGCAAATCCCAACGCGCTGAGCGGTCCCCCGGGCTTTGCCGGGGCCTGCACATGCACACGCACTTCATGACTGGAGATGGGCTCCCAAATCAATTTGGTTCCAGGCCGCAAGCCGAGCTGCCGTCTCACCTCGGCCGGTATCGAGGCCTGCCCACGTTCCGTAATTTTTGTGATCAATGTAACCATGGGGAAAAAGTAACATGTATTGACATCATGTCAACATGTCTCTGCGAACGATCTTGGGTTTTCTTTTGGCCGACATCTTGGCCATCAGAAATCACGTGCCAACGCATTTGGGTCCAATGGGTCTGTAGAACGGCTTGGATTTCGCTTGAGTGGGACGCGAGCGCATCTGCGGGTGAGATCCAACAAAACCTGGTCATGCGAGCCAATCCTGCGCAGCTCAAGCGAAGTGGGGAGCGCAAACCTCCCCACCGGAACGAGAAAGGTGAGGGTATGACATCACCTTGAGGACCTAAAGATTTTAACAAATCCCATGGCGGTTTCCTTCCACAAGACAAGGCTGATCGGGTTTCGTCGCAACCCCCGAACGGCAAACCATCTGGATCGAAACGGATCCCCTTGACCGCGCCAATACCGGGCATTCTCCAGATACGCTTCGGTCATGATACGCCGCATCTCGCCTCGCGAGGTCACCCCACGCCACAAACCCTTGCGATAAATACGTTCCAGGGTGTTGACATTACGCGGAGCCCTCTTCCACTTTTTGACACTGACACTGGAGGCAGAGCGTCGATAGGAAGCCAACACCTCGGGAAGGGTTCCCAGGGGGTACTTCTTGGCGATGAGAAGGAAAAAATCCTGATCCATGCCAAAATCCCTGATCTCCGATTCCGGCAACGCCGCCAGCCAGATGTCACGTCGGACCACGGTCGCGCTGATGGTGATAAAACAGTGGTCCAGCAACGCCCGGGGCCAGTCCCGGATCGTCTCCAACACGCCCTCGTGGCGAATCCGAAGCACCCGGTCCTCCCCGTCGATCACTCGAACCGCAGTATGAACCAAGGCCGCTTCCGGATGCTCCTCCAGGTAGCCCACACATCGCTCCAGGAATTCAGGGTCCCAGCGGTCGTCGGCATCCAGAAATGCACACAACCCAGCATGGGCCGCTTGTGTCCCTTGATACCGGGGAAGTTCACAGGTTCCCGAGTTCTCCGCCCGGCGAATCAAACGGATCCGGTCCCCCATCGCCTCCAACGCGGGCAACGTCTCCCCGTCATCCGAGGCATCATCCACCACCACGATCTCGAAGTCCCGGAAGGTCTGAGCCTCCAGGCTCGCCCACAAGCCCGGGAGAAAAGCGGCGCAGTTGTACGTTCCGACAATCACGGAAACGCGCGGGTTGCGGGGTACGGGTTGCGGGATACGGGATGCGGGCATGCCCCACACCGTGATAACGGGAGGTTGTCTCTGGTGTCGGGGATCCGGGATGGATTCGTCGCTACTCATGATCTGCCCTCGTTCAGCTCGCCTTCATCGTCCATTCCTTCTGACCTCTGACTTCTGTCTTCTGAGCCATCACGCACCCCAGACCAAGCACCAAGCACCAAGCAGCCGCCCCAAGCACCTTCCCCCATCGCCTATCGTCCACAGCTCTGGATCGGAGGCATGGCCAACGCCGCTTCGTAGGCCCGAAGGTACTGGGCCTTCACCACCCGCCAATCCAGTTGCTCCGCCCACGCGCGAACCGCCGGACGCCGCGCCTCAAGCAGCGTCCGGTCCTTCACCAAGCCCGCGACGACCTCCGCCCATACATCCGCATCCTTCCCTTCCATTACGAAATTGCACGACGCATCCACGTACTCGGGAATACCCCCGGTGTTGTTGACCATCACCGGCGTTCCGCACGCCATCGCCTCAAGAATCGCATTGTTCGCCGTACAGTCCAGCAACGGCATGAACAGAAGATCGGCTTGCTGATAGGCCTTTACCAAATCTTCATTGGATAGATTGGACAGGAAGGAGACGTTGTTTAATCCGCCATAGGCATCCCGATGCGCGGACGCGGTCAGTACGTCCAAGTGAACAGGTAGATCTTGAACCCGCCTCATGACTTGGGATGCAACCTCATGATCCCGTTCCGTGGAACCGACCAAAAGAAGCTTTACATGACCCGGATGCCCCTCTGGCCCCTCTTTTCCCCGCCGGACATCCGGAGCGAAGTAGTCGGTATCTACACCATGCATGGTGACGCTGATTCGCTCAGACGGATACCCCTTCTCGATGAAAAACGGAAGCTGCGACCGTGACATGACGGTAATCCGGTCAAAAACCATATACCGGTCATATCGGGCAAGGACTTGCTCCAGGCGCCGGGCGGAACAATGATACGTGCCGACCAACCGGCGACCACGTCCCCGGAACCATTCCGGATATCTGGGGGTGCCGAACTCGGCCATCATAAAATGAACCAAATCACCCGGCCCACCCTCGAGCGCACGGGAAAGAAACCATTCATGAACATACGGCAACCACCAATTCCACTGACTACCATAATACCGGTTGCCCCAGGATCGAAGCCAGTGTCCAACCGTCCAACTTTTAGCCCCGGCAATCCGCCAGGCGGCACGATAAGGAATGACCTTGCACTCGATCTGCTCCAGCAAGGGAGGGAAACTCGACCGCGGGCAATAGTGGCCGACATCGTGAAGCAAGGCGTAAATCAAGACCATCCCTTCCTCGTCCCGACCAGCCTACCGAGCAGTCGAGACCATGTGGCGCGCAGGGTGTCGCGAGCCGACAGCACATCTTCATCCACCAAGGTCAAACAGTTCGCCCGTGGAATCCCTCTCTGATCAAAGGATTCTGCGCGCTCTTCATGAACGAAAAAAAGGAGGTTTTGACGATGGCACAGCATCAAATCTTCCTCGTGCCATATCCGGGGACGGATGAAGTCATAAGCGACATATCCTTGGCGCTGGAACAAGCTTTTCCAATATCCCGGCCAGCGAGGATTGATATGGTTGTGACCGGGCTGACCCGGGATCGCTGCCGAAAAAAGTACCTGTTGGCTAAGCCCGCACAAAAAACCCACGAAGGCCTCTCCTGAATCAGGACGAAGGTGCTCCGCCACTTCGATGGATATGGCAAGGTCAAAACCCTCTTCCACCGGGGTGGGTCGGTTCAAGTCCATAATCCGGAAACAATCTGCAGGAATAGCTAATTGCGCCCGGTCGATATAGTCCCCGTCAATCCCCAACACATGCTCCGCACCCGCGTCGAGAAAGCTCTTTAACCAATAGCCCAAACCACAACCGACATCGACCACGGAATGAGGTTGAACAAGAGGATAGACCAAACGCGTGATCGAGGCAGCCGAACGCAAACCCCGCTCCCGTGAGCGGAGATGATGTTCATTGTCGTAGGCAACATTCATACACGTTCCTTTATGGACACCCAACCTTCAGAGTAGCTCAGCCCGATTGGGATTTCTGGCCAGAAACAAACCTTGATACCCCAGCAGTCCAGGCAGAAGGCGGGTAAACAAGCGTAGCATCCAGGGGATAATGCGAAAGATGCCTTTGCTCATGAACGGAAAGACGAGAATCAGCGGGATGTTGGTCACGTCCCGGCGCTCAAGTTGCCATCCGGTCTTCACCAACATCTTGCCCATGCTGGACAAGGTGTACAGGTGAAGGTGGGTGCGATCAAGAATCCCTTTGGAGTGAAGGGGAAGACGTCCGAGCAGGACATTAATTCGTACATAGAGGTTCACAAAATTGGGTAGTGACACCAGGATCAGGCCGTCGGTCTTGACCAGCCGCTTGAGTACTGAAAGCACATACTCGGGGTCGACCAGATGTTCGAGAACATCCGCGGCAATCACCATATCGTAATCCTGATCCAGCCCAAGGTCGTCGATGCGGTTCAAGTCCCCGGTCCGCACCGTCCGGCAGTACGGACGGGCCGCCTCGGCGGCAACCGGGCTGATTTCCACCCCGTCTACCACCGCTCCAGCCCCGTGCAACTTCCGGGTCAAGGAGGCATCCCCCACCCCAAGCTCAAGAATCCGCGCACCCTCCAACTGTTGGCCGGATAACCATCCCCACAATTGGGAATGACTGGAATAAGGATCATCGAATTTTTCCGTGTAATGAGAGGTCGGATCCCGCTTGAGATCATAATTCCGGCCATACATCAATCCCTTGCGGTGCAGCCAGAACTTTCCCACCTCGGCGATGCAATTGGCGGCATAGGCGATGCCATTGACATGGCAAATTTCATCCCCGTAGTAGGTGGGGATCGGGAATTCATGGATGCGGGCCTCAACCGCATGGGCCTGTAGCAGGATCTGGGTATCGAAATGCCACTCGTCGCTGTTTTGCCAGAACGGAATCCGCCGGAGAAACGCGGTGGAGTAGGCCCGGTATCCGGAATGAAACTCCGAAAGGTTCATCCCCGAACACCGGTTTTCGATCCAGGTCAGAATGATGTTCCCGTGATACTTGTACCGGGGCATTCCTCCCTTTAGCGCATTCTCCCGTTCGATCATCCGGGATCCGATCACCACATCGGCCCGGCCCTCGATCAGTGGATCGATCATCCGGGGAAGCTCCTCCGGCGCGTATTGACCATCCGCATGCAGCATCACCACCACATCCAAACCCCGGTCAATGGCATATTGATATCCAAACTTTTGATTTCCCCCGTACCTCCGGTTGGTGCGGTTGCGCATCACCCGGAGCTTGGGATAGGCCGCGCTGACCTCAAGGGCGAGATTGACCGTCTCATCCGTGCTGCAATCGTCGACAATAAACGCCTCCTCCACCAGATCCCAGGTCTCTGGAGCAATCCGGGACAAGGTTTTCTGAATATGCGATGCGGCATTAAACGCGATAATGAAAATTCCGACTTTGGGCGGGGAAGACATAATGGTTATTCCTCGGTTCCGGCATCCAGCCGGTAGATATAAAAGGTTTCTGTTTCCTGACCCCATCGTGTGGCTTGAGTCAAGGTCGTTTCCCGGACCAATGTCCACCGGACGGGTTTTACCTCCGGGTTTCGATAAACCTCGTGTACCGGATAATGGGCATGATTCCGGGTGGAAAGGACGACCCAGGTCACCCCGCGCTTCCCGGCATAAGCATCCACGTCGTGGACCTCCCCGAAGGGCATTTCAATGTAATCCCAGGGGCGATCCGGCTGGGCTTGAACTGCCAATTCCGGCCCGAACCCCATGATCCGGTCCCCTTCGGCAAGCTGATCCCGCAACCACTGCCCAACCTCGATCACATTTCGCTCCACCCATCGGTCGTTCCGCTGTTCAAGCGCCAATACCCCCGTTTTGAAGGAAAACAAGAGAACCACCCCGGCTACCCCCACCCGGCGCCACCACCCCGAACCTGCCCATGCCTGGGCCCCTGTCCCAAGAATAAGCGCGTAAAACGGAAGAAGTTGAAACATCCATCGGGGATGGACAAACGACAAGCTAAGCGCCGCGACGATCAGCCCTCCATAAAGCGCCGGAAGCAGAAGCTTGACCGGGTTCCCCCGGGTGATCACGGCATGAATCATCCATCCTGTGAAAAGGAGAAAGACCATCAACCCCATGGCGAAGGCGCCGCCAAAGGTAAGCTGATTGATCCATCGGACCGCTTGCAGAATATTCACCGGAATCTTTCTCAGGATCACCCCCCGGTTTGCCCATAGGTACCCCACCGCCCCCTGTTCCTCCAACCGTTGGATTTCCGCGGCAAGGGCGCTTTGCTCCTGCTCGGGCCCGTAAAGACTTCGCATCGCCTTGGAATTTAGTCCGTCATCCCGGTACGCAAGATTGACCAATTTGCTCTGGGAGGCGGAAAGGGTGTTCAACTCCGCGCTGATCTTCCAGAATGGCAAGGCCCCTCCGACAAACACCACCCCTGCCAGAACCAATGGCCCAAGGTGTACCGGACGGGACTTCGTGACCCCAAGGATCATGGTATACAATCCATACGCCCCCAATCCGACCATCGCCTCAAACGGACGATAATACATGGCCAAGGCGAAAAACAGCCCCCCCGCCCCGGCCGCCATCCAGCTCTTCTTGCGCTGACTCCACTCAAGCCCCGCGTAACCTAACAACAAGCAAGCCATCAACGGGGTTTCCGAGAGGCCTCCGGTCGCCGATTTCAACAGGGCAGGATTCACCGCAACCACCAATCCGGCGGCAAGCATCATCCCCGCGCTTAACGAGAGACAATGCCCAAGCGCCATCGTCCCCATGACCACCAAAACCCCAAAGCCTACCGTTGTCCATTGCAGCGTCAATGAAGGATCCCAGCCCCGGGAATAAGCCCAGCCCGCCAGATATTGCGGACCTAATGACCAATAGCCGGAGACCGGTTTACCGGTAACTGCCCAAGAGACTCCGTGTTGAACAAAGTGGGAGGCATCTCCCTGGGCAGGATAGGAGAGCCTCGCCCCCTCTACCCGGATCCAGAGGGAAAGCGCGATCACCACCACCCATCCGGCAAGAACCCAAAACTTTTTCCCCTTCATGATGATTTCCTTCTCCTGTGAAGCCTGCGTTTCACTCCGTTCATACGGTCGCCAACTCTCCGGATCCATGCCGGCCAGACATACGGACGTGAAAGAACCTGCCGATCCTTCGGCCATGGCCTCGGTGGTGCAGCCTGCCAGCATGCGGCCTGGTCGACAAACCAATCAACATAATCCGGATAGGCATACCGTTCGCGAACCGTGCGGACCGCGTTGCCGCTGATTCTTGCCCACTCCTCCGGATTATCCGCCAACCTTGAAATATGCCCGGCCATCTCCCCCACGTCGCCGACCGGCACGGTAAACCCGTTGAGTCCATCCCGAATCACCGCTGCCGTTCCACTCACCCGGGTCACCACCGGCACGCAGCCCGCCGCCATCGACTCCAGCATAGAGATCGATGTTCCCTCCGAGTCGGAGACCAGCACGGATATCTGTGATTGGCTCCAAACCTCGGGGAGCCGGTCAGGAGGAAGCAGCCCCTCGAGCGAAACCCGCGCCCTCAGCTCGCCGGGCAATTCAGCCCACTCCCCCCGAAGCGTGGGCAAATAACCGCCCTCCCCGATCACCCGGAACCGGAAATCCACGCCCCGCCGACCCAACTCCCGCACCAGGGGCATCAGATCCGAAACCCGCTTTTCATGGTTGGTAATGCGGCCCGCATAGGTAACAACCATCGGCTGTCCCGCACCGGGCGGCTCCCGCTCAACCTTGGTGGCAACATCCACCGGGCACGCCCGGGTCTGGATATCCTCGACCCGATGGGGAAAGCGACGCCGAAGTTCTTCCGCAATCTCGTCGCTGACCGCGATCATTCCGTGGAGGATCGGCTCGTAACGCTCAAGCGTACCAAAGTAGCTCTCGTTGTTTCCATGGGCGACGCCGACCACCCGGACAGCATCCGGCCGGGACCGGGCCAGCTCGGCGCAGGCCGCGTAGGTGGCATCATTCCAGTTGGGGACAATAACCGCAGGCAGGGCCTCGGCATAAACTTTCGCGTACCGTTGGACATCGCGTCGATTGGCCTCCGCAACCGGCCGACCCCCGCAAATCAGCGTCCGTGTCGCCTCCGGTATCGGCAAATCACCATCGGGATGCCAGCCCGGATTGGTGTGCAAAACCGCTGCCGTAGCCACCCCCCGGCGCTCCAGGTGCCCGCACATCCGGGCCGACCAGATGTTGGCCCCACCCAGCGTGCGCCCGATAGGAAAAATAAAGGTGGTGGTGAAGGGGGTCATGATGCGGGATACGGGTTACGAGATGCGAGATACGGGATGCGGGATTCTGGATTCGGGATATGGGGGATACGGGTTACGGGAATGGCCGGTAGAGCAGCTTTTCTTGCTATCGTCAACGACTGGTTGTTGGGCAAACGAGATTCATCAGAACGATTGACCCATTATTCGGCCTCTCGTCCATCGGCCATGGTCTATCGTCTATTGTCATCCGTCCTTCGCCCATCGCACTTACTCCGGCCAAAAGCGCTTCAGGCCTTGTACCTTGTAAACATCCAGCGCGGCATCGCAGGACACGAACTGATGCTTGTTGTGAATGGCCTGCCACACCAGCATCCGGTCAAACGAATCCTTGTGACCGGATCGAGGTAAGTTGTCGAAACCGGAGGCTTCTTCCGGCAGCAAAGGCATCAACGCAAAACCCATGTCAACCGCGGAGAGGCGCAAGGCATCGGGGGTAATTTGATCGAGGCTCAGCTTGCCAAGGGCAAACTTCAGGGAAATTTCCCACAAGCATACCGCGCTGATGAACACCGCATTCGATGGCTTTTTCAGTTCGGCGAACACGTCCCGCGGAAATTATTTCGCATCACACACGGCCCAGATCAAGGAATGGCTATCGAGCAGGAGATTCATGATCGGAGAAGTTCTTCATCGCTGATTTTCCCATCCTCTTTCCATGCATAACCTGCGCGCCCCTCCATGACACCCAGCTTGCGTTCTCCGGCCTTTTGCGGATACGGGATCATCATGGCCACCGGCGCATGCTTTCGACCGTACGAAATGGCCACCGGATTACCCTTGGCCACACTTTCCAGGATCTTGGAAAATTCAGATTTAAACTTCCCTACGGATAGCGTTTTCATAGGTGCACGCTACGGTATCGTGACAAGTTGTCAAGTAGATCGGGTGTGGCGGGTTACGGGATGCGGGATCCTGCTTCGCCGAGGCTTCGCAGGACAGGTGCGAGATTCGGGATGCGACTTCGCCGCGTGCTTGGCCTGCCCGCCGTAGCCTCGGCGAAGGTGGGTGCTTCGTGCTTGGTTTACCCTGCGATCAGTCCGCCGTAGTCCGGCAACTGCCGGACGAAGGAGGAAGCTTGTCGAAGGGCTTGCCCTGCGTCTTGTCCCCCATTTCCCATCTTTGTCGGGAGCTTTGTCGCAAGCTTTGTCGACATCCCTGATCCGTCTATTGTCTTTCGTCTTCTGTCTTTCACCCAACACCTACCAACCTTACCGAATCTGCTCCAATTCGTCCCGCAAGGGCTTCCAATAGGCTTTATCGCTTGCCCGCTCGTGCGCTTCTTCCTCAAACAAAGCCTTTTCGATGTCTTCCTCGGTCATGGATGCAATCGATGCAAGAAAAGGCCTCGCCTTTTCGACCCGATGAATCGATCCAGGAAATAACCTTACCAGATCACGCAATAAGTCCGGCGTACGGCATTCACGCAACCAAAAGTCCTCCCGCTCAACCGTGGGCTCCGCGGCAAAATTCACATAATGGGCTTCCACGAGTCTCCTGATCATGGGCAAATCCTTGTCGCGCTGGGTTTTTTTCGCGGTGATCAAATCCGGAAGCGACAACAATTCGATGGTATGGCCCTCGACTTCCGCAGTCGTTCTTCGCCGCCATAACGTGTCGAACCCGGGCAGGTTTCGCATCACCGACATGACATCCAAACGCATGCCCTCCGCATCAGGATGGTTGCATCGGAAATGGATAGCATGCCCTTTTTCCAGCAGAGACACGTCCATGGGGGGAACCGCAATGACTTTCGCCTGCAACACACGGAGCGCATCCTTCAGGCGCTCAACATTTTCCCGGCTTTATAAAAGCGCCACATCGGTATCGCGGCTAAACTCCGCCGCGCCGTAATAGACGCACGCCTGCCCCCCCATGAGCAAATACTTTACCTCGTGGTCGTTTAACGTGGAAAGGACTTTGAGTATCGGGTTCGGCATTCAGGGAACCTCCCGCAGCTAAAAAATATGCGCGCAGTTTTTCACTTTCACGCCAGCGCTGCTCAGGCGTTAACTCGTACCAGCTCCGCCACTCATCACTTTCAATCCATGGAAATTTCACGCACGAAACTGTACTTCGCGAAGCGGCAAGGCTCAATCAGAAAGAAGCGAGGGTCGTTTGTGCGGCGACGGGATACGAGATCCGAGATGCGGGATACGGGATAAGAGTGCTTCGTGCTTTGCCTGCCCTGCGTCTTGTCCGCCATAGTCCGGCATCCGCCGGACGACGGCGGAAGCTCCGTCCGCGGAGCGAAGCATGGGTGAAAAGGGGGAAGGGTAACAAGGGAGCAAGGTGGCAAGGGAACACGCTGGTCACACGTAGTCGCCTACACTGTTCAGGACTACATTCAACACAACGTTTGGGAAACGCAGTCACTCCCCCTGTACCCCTGCGACCTTGCTACCTTGTCCCCCCATTCCCATCTTTGTCGGTAGCTTTGTCGCAAGCCTTGTCGACATCCCTGATCCGTCTATAGCCTATCGCCTATCGACGATTGCCTAGCGGCTCACCCAGAGGGTTCGCCCGAACTAATCTGTCCATCACCCATCGGCCATTGTCTTTTGTCCATCGACCATCGCCCTCCTCCCCGCCCGGCGGACCAGATAGCCCGCTCCCGCCCATCCGCAAGCCCGAAGGAGCCGACCGGCATCCCCCATCCACAAATCGGTCCACCGTTGACCCTCCAGCAACGCCTCGGCCCAACATGCAAAAGCCTGCTGGCCAGCCGACCGGCCCAACCAGGGTACATCCGACACGACACGAAACAGGTCGCGCACCCGTTTTAGCCGCAGGATATCAGGAAGAGAACGGTCATCGATCCACTCTCGCAAATCGCCCGGGGAACTGGCGGCAAGTGGACCGTCCCCCAGCAAGCGGGAGGTGTAGGCTTCGCTGACCTCGCGGGTCATGTCCAATTGATGTTGGCGGCGAGAGCCGGTGATACTTTTGGCTCGCAAACGATGGGTCATGAGCGGGATGTCCAAAACGGCGAGCTTCCCCATCCCGCTCATCCGGGTCCATAACTCATAATCCTGGGCGGTGGTAAACCCTTCATTGTACCGGAAGGGCGATCCGTCGGGAGCGAGACGCCGGAACATCACCGAGGCATGCATGATTGGATTAAACCAGCACAAATTGATCCGGAGTCGGACGGAATCGAAGCATGCCATGAACGGCGATGTTGAGCCGGTTTTCTCGTCTAGCCGGTTAGCAGCTGTACCAAGAAGCAATACATCCGGATCCTTGATCATCGCCTCGACTTGTCGGGCCAAACGCTCGGGGTGAGCAAGGTCATCATCATCCATCCGGGCAATAAACTGTCCCCGGGCAACGGAGAGTCCCCGGTTCAACGACGCGGTCAACCCCCGGTTCTGCTCATTGCGAAGAACGTGTACGCGTCCTGGAAATCGTTTTCGAAACAGGGTGAGGATCTCTGGCGAGTTGTCAGTGGAGCCATCATCCACCAGCACCCACTCCCAGTTCGTGTAGGTTTGGGCCGCCATGCTGTCTAATGCCTGCGACAGGTATCGCTCGCCGTTGTGCGTGGCCATTACCACTGAAATGCTTGGCATTTGCTCGGTTTGCCCGAAACTCATCATTTTGCAAATCGTAGCGGAACTCCGGGTAGATACCGGCGGCCCAGCTCGCGAACCTTCCGCCGATCCGCTGCGGACACCGGGATGCGTAGAATCCGTGCCACCCGCCCACCCCACTGGGCCTTGAGCCAAAACATACGGGCCGCTGTACGGATGTCAGCGCGGCGAATTCGCCCGTGGCGCTCCACAACCTCCACGAGAAGCGATTCGACCCCCTCTGCCGAACGGCTTGGATTGCATTTTTCCAGTACCGTACGACGCGCCTCCCGCCCGAGCCGCTCACGCGCCTCCGGACCCATTGTCAGGGCACGCTCCAAACCCTCGATCAAGGCAGTCACATCATTTCGATCAATAACCAATCCATTCCGTTGGTCTTCGATCAACTCGTCCACCCCCGATTCTCGTGTAACTATCACCGGTCGTGAGAACCACATCGCCTCAAGAAGCGCATTGGGCAGATTGTCCATGATAGAGGGAAATAGCACCCAATCCGCGTTCATCACCCATCGAAGCGCCTCAGGCTGCTCAAGTACACCGAGGATTCGCACCCGCTCCGCGAAGGGAGCAAGACAATGACGAACATACTCCGTAATGCTCCCAAAATCCGGGGCGACGAGATCGCGGCCAATCCAGACCATGTGCACGTCTGAATAATGCTCAAGCACCCTGACTAGCGCATCCGCCAGTAGGTGGGCGCCTTTGGTGCCTTGAAGGCTCCCGTAAAAAAGCAGGTAGCGGGTGGGGGCGTCCTCCAACTGAGCTACCGGCTCCGTCAACTCCATGGGCGTCAGAATGCGGCGGGTCGCTCCACAGCCCAGGGAAGCAAAAATGCCGGCGAGCAAGTTGGAGGGCGCAAATCGTCCATGGGCATGGCGGCATGCGGCGACCTTCATCCATTCCTCGAACAGAAACCCCGGGCCAACCGGGAAGAGGTTACTGATGACAATCAACAGTCGATGGGAGGAAATCCGGCAGACGTACGGCCAGCGTCCGGACCCGGCGGCAAAATAGGAGTCGGGGGCAGCGGCGGCCAATACGACATCGAACGAGGTTTCCCGCGCGACCTCGTCGAGTGCGTCATACAGGGATCTGGCTTCATCGTA
The DNA here is from genome assembly GCA_035327665.1 of Kiritimatiellia bacterium. Lineage (GTDB taxonomy): Bacteria > Verrucomicrobiota > Kiritimatiellia > CAIVKH01 > CAIVKH01 > DAOLCW01. The sequence goes on along the minus strand of DAOLCW010000003.1, from coordinate 56,863 downwards.
CGCCATGGCGCCCAGAGGAAACCGCCAGGCCAGGGCAGTTTGCAGACGCTTGGGCAAATAGGCCCGTACGGGATAACGCCGGACCACGATGCCCAGCGCATCGGTGAAGGTCTCCTTCCGATCGGATCGCACCAGCACACTCACTGCGTGCCCGCGCTGCCTGAGTCCCTGGGCGATCTTGAAGAAGGCCCACCCCATACCGCCCGCCCGGTAGGACTCGGTAGGATATTCAAGGGTGGCGAGGACGATATGCATGATGGTGCTTCGTGTTTTGTGCTTCGTGCTTCGTGCTTGACGGGAGATTCAGCTCCAGTGGACGTCTTCGCGAATAACCCGGGCGGGGACACCGGTGGCGAGGGCACCGGGGGGAATATTCCGGGTCACCACCGCACCGGCGGCGATCACCGCGCCATCACCGATGGTTACCCCTTTCAGAATCATCGCTCTGGCCCCGATCCACACATGATCTCCGATCACCACCGGCGCGGTCAACGGTTTGTCATCCAGGGAATGATTGTCACTGTCCCGGATGATTACTTCGGGGCCAATGGCGACACTGAAACCGATACGGATGGACTCGTAGCAATCCAATCGCAGTCCGCTATTGATGTATCCGCTGCCCAGGAAGACCCGTGCCCCCGGTGAAATCGAAAGATGGAAATCGGTATACAGGGTCATTCCCCCTTGAAGCTCCAGCGTGGATTGCTCCCCCAACCGGATTTCCCCGGTTCGGCAAGGAAGTCCCGGCCATGGGATCCCCAGATCGAGCCTGCCATCCCCGATGACCGAGGCGTTGCGTGACCATGAGGCGTGGACCCCGGGATATAAGCGAACCCGGCGCGTGCGTAAACCCAAAGAAAATAAAAGGGTGCGCCCCCATGATCCCCGGAAAGCTTGTAGAGATTTAATCACAACCAAACGTCTCGTTCATCCGCAACCAGAGAGATTGGGGTGTAGGCGTAGGTGAGCGAGGTCGCACCCTCCATGTTCCATCCTCGTACACCCGGACCATCCATTTCCAAAGAGTGCCTCACGGCAAAGCCATCGCTTTTTCACGATCAACCGGTGCGCCGTGAATCGGGTAGGGCGAATCCTCTGGATGAGCCGAAGAGACCATGCTGAGAAGAACGGGATCAAGTGCATCCCGAAGGGCTATAACCCCCTCCCGGTTTAGATGATCCCCATCGGCAAAATGGGCATCCATATAGATCATTCCCTGCTCCCAATCCAAATAGGTGACGCTTCCTGGCCTAACGGTTGTCAACACCTCGGTCAGCATAGCCTGCACATGAGCCTCCCATTCGGCAGGCCGATGTTCGACATAGCTGGCATGGTGAGGCATACGCAAAAACAGCACCGGTAGTCGGCGCTGTTCAGCCATGTCCAGCATCCGGATCAGCGCGGGAAGATTAACCGGTGAATGATCCATAGCAAGATGGTCAGCCTGATGGTGCGCAACCACCACCCGTCCATCGTTTCGAGACGAAATTACCCGGTCCAGAGTCGTGTGTCCCCGGGTGTCCACGCGACCTTCCCCTTCACTGCCCAGTCGTCTTCGACCCCAGACCCATATCGAGGGTGACCAACGGTCCATGAAGTAAATCGGGTACAAGATCCATGACTCCTTGAGGCCTTGCATCGCTTTCCGGTAAAAAGGCAGGGGGAGATCAGACAAATCAAGACCGAGACGGTACAAACTTTGGTAATCGCCGTCCAATCGTGCCATGGTATCGACCCGAAGCGGGACAATGCCCGCCTCCAGAACCAAAAGCCGGAGGTTGGGCGCCCGGTTGAGATACCTGGCAATCACCTTTTCCATTAATTCATAATTCAGTGCACCGGCGGAGACGTTCATTCCCCGCAGGCTGTAGATTCTCGGATCAATCCCATACCCGATATGGGAGGTTCCGGCATAGATGACTTCGAGTTGGTCGTCCACCAAAGACATGTAAGGAGGTCCAACAATGGATTCAGAACCACCGGAGCGCCGGAGCACATACGAACCCCCAACCAGGATGCACAAACCGGTAAACACGAGAAGGCCATGCCATACATGGGTTCGCAGGGGCAGGCCGGTGTAGGCTTTATACAAATCGAGGGTGATCATGAGAGAGGTTTAACGCCAGGTTTCAGTACCTTTGGAAGACATCTTAATTCTACCACCCGCTTCGCTGGAGGGCACAGAGACCACGAAGAGGATTTTATTCTGCTTTTTCTCCGTGTCCCCCTTGCACTCCGTGGTAAATAATATCTTTTCAATACGGATCTTCGGAAGTCTTCGTATCGGAACTTTATTCTACCACCCGCTTCGCTGGAGAACACAGAGCCCACGGAGAGGATTTTATTCTGTTTTTTCTCCGTGTCCCCCTTGCACTCCGTGGTGGAGAATATCTTTTCAATACGGATCTTCGGAAGTCTTCGTATCGGAATTTGATTCTACCACCCGCTTCGCTGGAGAACACAGAGACCACGGAGAGGATTTCATTCTGTTTTTTCTCCGCGTCCTTCGTGCACTCCGTGGTGAAAAACATTGTTTCAATGCGGATCTTCGGAAGTCTTCGTATCTGAACTTTATTCTACCATCCGCTTCGCTGAAGAACACAGAGACCACGGAGAGGATTTCATTCTGTCTTTCTCCGTGTCCTCCGTGCACTCCGTGTTGAAAATAGGACGTTTGTTTCGCGGTTACCGCGCGAGATTCCGTCTTTATCCCTTCACATCAGAACTGGAAATAGATGAACTCAATACGCTCCACCCAGCCTGTCATCACAATGAACGCGAACAAGGTAGCATAGGTGGCTAGGCGCACCGGCGCGGGCCAGCGCTTCACCACCAGCAAATCCCCGGTCTTTTCCTGCCAATAATCCAGAATCAGCAGCGGTGGCAAAAGACACGCCATGGTCAACATGGCAACCTTTCCATTCCAGGCAAAGGGCTGAACGATGTTGGAAAGCAAAACCGGGACATCGGCCAACGACTCAACCCGGAACAACATCCACCCGAAACAGGTCAACCCGAAGAAACCGGTAAGACGAACCCAATGCCAGACACGCTGCCCGATCAGCGATGTGGGCTGGATCAGGGACAAGATGGGCAGGAGGAGACGATGGCCGACCAACAACAGCCCATGGTAGGCCCCCCACGCGACAAAATGCCAGGCCGCGCCATGCCACAGTCCCCCCAACAACATGGTTAAGGTTAAATTACGATAGGTGAAGACGGTCCCGCCCCGGTTGCCCCCCAACGGGATGTACAAATAATCGCGCAGCCAGGTGGACAGGCTGATATGCCACCGCTTCCAAAAGTCCTGGGGATTCAAGGCAAAGTACGGCATGCGGAAATTGAGCATGATGTCGAAACCCATCAACTTGCTGATTCCCCGGGCAATATCGGTGTACCCGGAAAAATCCCCGTAAATCTGAAAGGCAAACGCCACCGTTGCAGCAAGAATGGACAACCCGTAGGCCTGGTCGGGATGATCGAACACCGTGGCCACCAGGGGGGCCATGTTGTCCGCGATCACCACTTTTTTGAAGTATCCCAACAGGATCAGCCAGCAACCTTCGCGAATCATGGGATAGGTGAGAACCCTCCGCAGTTGAACCTGAGGAAGCAAGTGCCGGGCCCGCTCAATCGGCCCCGCCACCAATTGAGGGAAAAACGCGACAAAAACGGCAAAGTCGAGCAGGTCGCGGGTCGGCTTGAGCTCACGGCGATAGATATCGATCGTGTAGCTCATGGTCTGAAACGTATAAAACGAGATGCCGACGGGCAGCACAAAGTGCAGGGTTACCCAGTCCAACTCCATACCCAGGCGCTGGAACAAAACCTGGGCGCTTTCCGCGAAAAAACCGAAATATTTAAAAAAGAACAGCAACCCCAGGTTGCTGACCATGCTGAGGACCAGAAATCCTCGCCGTGTTCCCGGGCGCGTCGCTTCATGGATCTTTAACCCGCAAACGTAGTCCACCAGGGTGGAAATCAGGATAAGGGAAAGAAACCGCCAGTCCCAGCATCCGTAGAAGAAATAGCTGGCCCCCAGCAGCAGCCAGTTTTGTGCCCGATGCCGCAAGACCAGGTACAGGCCGTACACGACGGCAAAAAACAAAACAAAATCGATGGAATTAAACAGCATGGGGGGCGGGATGCGAGATACGGGATACGAGATGCGGGATACGGGATTCGGGTTACGAGATACGGGATGCGGGTTGCGGGATACGGGATTCGGGCCTGCCCCGCACCGCGACGACCGAAGGGAGTCTCTGGTGCTGGGGATACGAGTGTTTGGTGCTTGGTTCTTGGCTTGCCCTGCGTCTTGTCCGCCATAGCCCGGAGGTCAACGGTGGAAGCTCCGTCTTCGGAGCGAAGCATAGGTGAAAAGGGTGCAGGGTAACAAGGGTGCAAGGTGGCAACGTGGTCACACGTCGTCTACTCGTATTCGGTCATACTTTGTCCCCCATACCGCAACAGGATTAAGTTCAACACAAAGTTTGGGATACTGAATCACTTCCCCTGAACCCTTGCAACCTTGCTACCTTGTTCCCCATTTCCCATCTTTGTCGGAAGCTTTGTCGTAAACTTTATCGACAACCATCCTCCGTCTTCAGTCTTTCTTTCGTCTGCGCTCCTCCGTCTTCAGCTCTCCATCAACGCCCGGCTGATCAGGGCGAAGCGCCAGAGGCGTCCCCAGTGTTCGTTTACGGACTGCTTCGCATTACCGTTAAACCATCCGGCATCACAGACCTCCTGAAATAGGCGAAGCTTACTTTCGTCGCTGCGGATATGGCGAGCTGCGGTATAGGACACTGCGAAGCCCTTTTTCGGGGCTTTGAAAAGCGGAAGGGGCACCAGCCGCCGACTCTTGAGCCACTCTTTGTAAAGGTGCTTGAAGCGGCCGCCGGGATTCTTGACTTCGACTGGAAGCGAGAACGCGAATTCGACCAGTTCGGGTAGCAACATCGGGCAGCGCGCCTCGAGTGAGTGCGCCATCGCGCAGCGGTCCACCTTTTTGAGAACCTCGGGAAGATAGGTCTTGAAATCCAACCACTGGGCGCGGCGGAACGGATCGAGTTCCGGTAGCCAATGTTCCATGTAGTACGGCATCGGATCATAATCCTTCAGATCGGCTAATTCCGGTCCCAGCCACATGTCCACGACCTCGCTTCGCTCCGGCGAATGTCCGAAGTTGAGCGTTGCCTGCCATTCGGCTCGCAACTGTGCGTGATGTCGGATGTGGTTCACCACATCCGACGGACGCCAGGATCGCAACGGAGGACCGCCCATGTACTTCCCTAGATTCCAATACCCCCCGAAGACCTCGTCGCCACCATCGCCGGTCAAAACAACTTTAACACCCTTGGCGGCGAGGCGCGAAACCTCGTAAGTTGGAAACTGAGATGCATCGCCAAAGGGACTGTCAAAGAGGTCGAAGGAACGGTCGAAGGCGGCATCCATCCCATGGCGGTCAAACAAGGCCTCGGTATGGCGGCACCTCCAGCGTTCGGCGACCTGACGGGCAAGCGGAATTTCCCCCGCATCATCGACATACCCCACCGTGAACGTGCGTACAGGATCCTGCCGCTGGCTTGCCTCAAGTGCAACCACTCCCGCGCTATCCAGTCCACCACTGAGAAACGCCCCGACCTCGACATCGGCCAGTTGGTGCAACTTCACCGAACGCTCCAGCAAGTCCCCCGCGTGTTCCATAGCTTCACGCGACCGGATCTGCAGCGGCTTTTCCGGCGGACGGAACGTCCAATAGGCACGGCGATTGGGTTGCCCCACTCCATCTCCCACCGACACCGACAGGCTGTGGCCGGGTGGCAGACTCATAATCCCGTCATACCAAGTGTACGGATCGGGCACTTCGTCGAAGACAAAGAAATCCTTGATCGATTCACGCCTGATCTTGGGTCGCGTGGAAAGCAGCGGAAGAATGGCTTTGACCTCCGAAGCAATCATGAGCCGACGGCGGTCACACCGGTAGAAAAACGGTTTTTGGCCCGCGTGATCGCGGGCGCCGAAAAGACGTCCTTTCGCATCGTCCCAGATGCAAAACGAAAACATTCCGACAAGGTGATTCGGCAGGTCTTCTCCCCATGCTTGATAGCCATGCAGCAGAACCTCGGTATCACAGTGGGTATGGAAAATACTGCCCCGGGATTCCAGCTCCCGCTTCAAATCCGGATAGTTATAGACTTCTCCATTGTACACAACCCAAAGACCCCCTAACCGCATGGGTTGGTTGGCAGAATCCGATAAATCAAGAATCGAAAGCCGTCGATGTCCCATGTGAACCCGACCGTCCCGGAGCGACACGGTTTGCGCGGCATCCGGCCCCCGATGGGCCAGCAAGTCCCGGCAACCGTCGAAAACCTCCCGTGAGATCACATCGGCCGCCGAGGCATAAAACAAATATCCGCACATAATCAGGAAAAAGGAGGGTTATGGGGTCAGGACACGACAAGATCAGAAGGTTAGCCCTGATTATTCACGAACGTGAATAATCCGCCGCTTCGCGGCCGTGATGGATGCGGCGGAGCCGCATCCAAACGGGGCTGCCACGTTCGCAACGCGGTGAAACACCGCGTTGCGTCACGTCTTGCCCTTCCGGAAAAGATAGTAGGAGCACAGATTTCCACCGCGATCTCGCACCTTGACCGGAGTCAATGCACAGAATGTTTTACAAAACCATACCACTTCTTCCACCGTCGCATCTTCGTAGGGATATCCCCCCAACCAATCCACAATATCATGATAGAAACTCATTCCGCGGAATTTGCGGTAGGTTCGAATCAAGGTCAGCTTATCTTTCAGTCGATCCAGGAAAAATCCGGGGTCCTTAAACAAATAAGATATTCCCGGCACCCCGGCCCGCATCAGAACCATCTCCATCCAGCGCTTCCGGAACCATCCGGCCCGATTGTAGCGGATCTTCAAACGTACCGCATCATCCGATCCCGGCCATTTGGTGTACAACGCAATAAACAATAGTCCATCGGGCTTCATTCGTTGTGCAGCAGCCTTCACCGCCTCCCACATCTGTCCGGTATGGTGAAGAACACCCCAGGAGTACACGAGATCTGCGGGAGCAAGACGCCCCATAAACTCCGGATCGAGTACGGAGCCCTGCGAAACGGTCCATCGCGAAGGGGAACCCTCATCCTCAAAAAGCCGCCGGGTCGCCTCAACGGAAGCCGAGTCATAATCAAACGAAACCAATTCGTCAGCGCCCGCGCGTAAAGCTGCCAACGAATGAATCCCACTGCCACAGCCGATATCCATCACTCGCATTCCCGAAAAATTCTTGACCTCCAGAAAATCCAGAAGATCTTGTTGAGCGATCACGACCCGGTCTTCATTGTACTTCGACCGGATAAAGTTGCGCCAATTAACCCCGAACGAAAAGGATGGCTTGATCCACCCATAACATTCCACATCCGGCTTGTACCCGCACAGGGTCACCGACATCCGTCCTGCCAAGATCCTGCGACATAATCCCACCATGCGCTGGGCCATCGCCACCAGAAGACCACGACGGGGCCCACCAGGCCCATACAGTGCATCCATGGTTTTATTGACGCGAATCGCGGGAGCGTGAATCTGCTCGCAGACATGATGTATATAGGCGTCTTTCATCCGCTGATGCCATTTGCCGACGGCATCCGTAGCATGGTAACCATTGACCACATGATGCATCCGGGCCAGATCATCCAATACGCGAAGGGGACGCGTCTCGCCATACACCGCCGGGAACCAATCCTCCCCAAGGCGTATCCCGCATTCATCCCCGAGATAGATGGCTCCGTCGCCCAAACCGATGATTAAAAAGGGAGGCCAACCATGCCCTCCTGCGAGTTCCCATCGGAAACCTCCCGATTCAATGAAGTCTGCCCGACGAAAAACAGCAGTCGCGGGCGTGGAACCTTGCGCGCCCGTGGTTGCAAGTATCATGTCGATGAAATTTTCGCGGTTGATTCGGTGAACATCCGATTCAGCGAATTGGGAAACTTCATCCGAATACACCCCATTCGTGATTCCACCAAACGCCAAACGGCAGGCTGGATGTTGCTCGAACGCGGCAAGCGTTCGGCGGTAATAATCCGGACGAAGGATCAGGCATGGCGACAAAAAGGTGACCAACTCGGATGTGAGTTCATCGACGAGAGGCTTCCAGGAGCCAAGGTAAAATGCCGGTTTCCTGTAGCGCACGACCCGTAAACATGCATAACATTCCGTTAGATCCTTGATCAAAGGATCAAGAGAGGCCCCAACTCCGTCATCTACCAGAATCAACTCGTTGAAGCCGTCAGCCATCTCGTGAAGACGGGCCCGAACCTGGTGTCCCTCATGTTCTCGGGTAATCACCGCAATCATAGCAAGCGTTGCCATCGGTTTAACCTCCTCCATGGGATCTCCGGTAACGCCGGATTGCCGTTTCACATTGCTCAACGATCCTCGTCATCACCGAGTCCGGGTCGCAATACTGTCGCACCTTGGCGGCGCCAGCCCGACCCAGCGTTTCCCGCTCCTCTGCGGACAGGGAAGCCAGTTTAATCATGGCCCGGCTCAATCCCTTGTGATCCCCCATCTCAACAAGCAATCCATCGACACCATCCTCCACGATTTCGTCGTGACTGGCTCCCCGGGTGCCGATAACCGGACATCCCAGCCACATCGCTTCCAGCAGTGTATTCGGTAGGTTGTCGAACACGGAAGGAAGCACCGCAGCTACCGCATGCTCGATCATGGGAAACAGCTGATCGTGATCGAGCCCTTCAAGAACCCGAATCCGGCCTTGATGCTCCTCCCGGAGCGCATGAATGCGCTGAACCAGCCGGTCATGAAGCGGATCGTCATACTTTTGACCTCCGACCAGAACAACCCCATGATCCGGGCAGACTTCCAAAAATGCGGGAAGCGCATCCACAAGAATATCTACCCCCTTGCAAAAAAGAAAGCTCCCCCAATACATCAGATACTGCGGAGGAAGCTGAAAACGCTCTTGTAGGTCATCCCACGAAACGGCAGCTCGTGAAGGAATGAACATCGGTGTCGGAATAACCGGAACCTCACGCCCCAACTGGGCAGCAACATAGGAGGCGACTGCATGAGACGGACAAAACAAGGCATCCGCCGCGCGCTGCGAGCGTTGCTCGGCCAAGTGAAGCCATCGATCAAGCAGGCGCACGCTCTGTTTCTCCACCCTCAACGCCTTCGGCATGGAATGCTGAACCCGGATCACAGACGGAAGAAGCCGACGATGAAACAAGCTGGGAGCAGTAACCCCCCGATTGGCAAGAACTACATCCATCCTTCCCCGTTGGGCATCAGCAAGAATTCGGCTCACCATCGCTCGATTGAGATCCGCGTGCCAAAGCATCCCTCGCAGAAAGGGCGGAAGGCGACGTATCCAAGGTTGCAGCCGCCAGTGCAAACGGGAAACCGGCGCCACTCGGACCACGACCACGCCATTGCTCTCCCGGGTTTCAGAGCTGACGCGGCCCTGAAGGTAAACCGTCACATGATGACCGCGATCCGCTAGCCAGGCTGCCATCTTCTCAAATGCCCGCCCCACCCCGCCATATCGCTGTTCCGCGCTTTGATATTCCTGAGTGAGAAGACCGATTTTCATGATGTACGGGATGTGGGAAACGCAATGCGGGATACGCGATGGGATTCGGGTGCCGGGGCTTGCTCTGCACCGTGGCCGCAGGCCGTCTCTGGTGCAGGGGATGCGGGTTGAGGAATCAAGCCGGAAATGGGAAGCCTGAAGTCAGTCGTCAGAAGTCCGAGGTCGAACAGCCCATCGTCTTTCGCTCGTCGTCGTCAGTCTTCGTTCGCTTTGTGTCTTTTGTCCATCGTCGATCGTCTATCGCCCATCGCTTATTTCTTTCCATGCGTTCAGAAATGTCTCAGCGATGATACGATGGCCGACGCGATTGGGATGAACGCGATCTTCCAGATCGTAGGCTTTGTCCAGATTCTCCATCAATGGAGTCCGGATATCGAGCACCCACACCTTCTCACGCTCACCCATTTCCTTCATCCAGTCGGCATAGATTGTGAGGACATCATCATAATACATGTAGGGAGAAAAATATCCATACCGGGCAGGCTCGGCCGCAAGCTTGGTTCGGGCGTGGGAGTGGTCCGTTTCAACCTGACGTCGCCGGGACTGAGGGTCATTGGGCATGTCGCGGCCGGGGCGGGCAAACAACGGAGGGGTCAGCAGAATCAATTGAGCCCCGGAGGCGAGAATTGTATCGGCAAATCGATTCAAACCATCTTGAAACATTAAAAAGCGTTCCTGATCGAACGGTTGAAAAAGCCCGTCGTTCATCCCGTACCAGCCGACAACCCACGTCGGACGCCATCGGCGAAGTTCACGGCTCAATCGCTGAAAAACATCAGGACGATCGCCGGGAAATTGAGCTTCACTCAATCCGGACAAGGTTTCCCCGCCCCGGCCACGAAGAATGAGTCTCGGCGAAGCCTCGCCGACCCGCTCGGTAAAGATCGCATGAAGCTCTTCCGCGAACCAACGTGATTCGGTATTGCTGTCACCGAGAAACAAAATCGTCGGTGGTCCCCCCATGAAGCGCCAACCGAGGCTCACCATCACAGCCAACAAGAAACCGAAAAGCAAGGCTGCTTGCTTCGTTCTCACGAAAGATGTTCGACCCTTCTTCATCGTCAATGCGCAGTTCTGATTCCACGGTTATCGAGTCGTTGTAGGATCGGATTTCTTTCGTCTAGGGCCCGAGGAAAAAACTCTCGACCTTGCATAGCCAAGGATTTCCATAGGACTAAAGGTATCAAGGAGCGCGTGATCACGAAGGATCCGGCGTACTTGATGAAGCACCGCCGACTCGGCTTCCGGAGAAGCAGCAAGACAATCCTTCAGACAGTCCCCGATCCGGGATATACGAGCGAACAGTTCCGGCCCGCTCACCGCCTGATTATACGCCTGTTGATCCTGAGGCGAAAAAGGAACGAGTACTCCTCCCTCCATGGCTTCCTGAAGGGAACGAACCTCGCGAGGAACCTGGAAAGGATCATGCACATACGCGCCTTTTTCATGAAGACCGAGCCGCTCCAAGGTCGGCCCGGCCCGGAACACGGGATGCGCGGCATCGCAATCCACATCGACCTGATCTTGCAAGGCATTGCCTGCTCCTGCCAAGGCAACCTGATAATCGGGATCATGAGTCGCCAGCTTCCGCCAGTTGGGCAAAAAGCGACCCGCCGCATAATCATGTTTTCGCATATGAAGAAAGGCCTTGCGGTAGATGTCTGCATACGATTGCTCATAGTCATGGAGACCGACCAGGTCACGGGTGAGCTTGTGCCTCCAGCCTCGACCGGCCAGCCGCACGATCGCTGCTGACTCGGGCCGAACGGTTTCCTCCCGTGTTGGCATCACCTCCAGAATCAAGGGAAGAACCTCTGCCCGGAACAATCGAACCCCGCCAGACCGGATTCCCGCAATTAACTTGTCCTGAACCATGCCGGTAATCACTCCGTCCCAGCGCTCCGCCTCGCGAATCCAGCGATCGACCACCTCCATTAAGTCCGGAGAAGGCAGAACATCCGCATCAAGGGAAAGCATCCAATCCTGTCCGGATGCCATCCCGCTGCGAAGTCCTTTGCACAACGTTTCCCAAAACGGGGTTTCCTCGACCCGCTCCACGCAACATCCTGTGGCTTGTCTTGTGACCTCCTGATGACAAGCCGATGCCGTGCGCTCACCTGCTGAGCGAATGACAATATGCAGGGAGCTCATGGCCAGCACTTGAAAACGAGGCGATTATTTGTGGATAAAGATCGCATCAGAGTCTGTTTCGTATCGCTTGTAAGCGCTGTTGAGGGGGTAGCCGGATACGATCCATCGTGTGCGACTGAAACCGTCTTGCGAGGGATCAACTGCCTCAGGCAAATACCTGCTTGTCAGGACCCGGGCATCGTACTCTTGATACAGGAGATAATTCAGCGCGGCCATGTTGACATTGCCCTCACCCTCACAACGGTTGAACAAATCAATCATTCGATCCAAAAGATCAATCATGACCTGACGCCGTCCTCCGATAATGCCGGCATTGTAATGAGGCATTGAGTACATCGGAGCAGGAATCGTTAAGCCCGAAAGCACCTCAAGAGTATGGAGTTTTGCTCTCATGTAGGCGGACTGACCGACGACCACGCATTTATCCCGACCGACGTAAAGGGTGTTTTCGCGGAGAGACTCGAATGGATTTCTGGTGATGACAACATCGTTGGCATCAACCATGAAAACCGAGGAAACCCCGGGATTCGCGGCAAGATATTCACGATAAACAAAGAAGCGCTCGTCATTCAAGGAATGCTCGCCCAGGCGGCATCGTACAAACCGTATGCGATCCGTCTCATGAGCCGCGATAAAGACATCCGAAAGATGATCGCAAAAGATTCTCCCCGCCAAACCCAATTGGACAAGGCTATGGTACAAGGGCGCAATGTAATCAAGGGAGTCCTGGGATACAGAATGGTGGCGTTGAGGATCCTGTTTGGATGAAAAATAGGTGGTAAGTACCATCGATCCATTATCTCTCCCTATCACGGGACACTCTTCTAAACGCCTCAGGGAACGCCCCCCGGGGAAAGGGGCTGCAGGAAGAGGCGAAGGATGTGCAAATCGTTGCCTCAAATTGATCGCCAATAACCAAGCCCGCTCGTAAACGTTCCGCCGGTAGTGTCCGAATCGCTGCGCGATCAAACGATGCGCTCCAGATGAAAGCTGACAAGGAACCCCCCATCGAGGATCCCCATAGATCTCGGTACATCCACCCGCTGGCTCGATTCGCCACATGTCACCCGGCTTGGCAGGAGGTTCAAAGAACAACTTTGCAGACTGCGAACGGCAACGGTCCACATCGACAAGAAAAAGCCCCTGATCATTTGAATCTCGTCCATTGCTGTCATCCCTTGAGTTGGGTTGCACAAGCACAAATGGAATCTCTGTAGGAAGACGTTCCCACATCTCTCCGATATCTCGCTCCACGACTCGATCCGGAGCGATGCAGATTATCCCATGTACCGAGATGGGCAGTCGCGAAATGATGTCATGACCTCTCCACGAGGAAATTGCCCCGGCCTCAGGCTCCGTCGTGTCTTTGTGGCACCCTGCCACCTTCCTAAAGCGGACACCAAAACGATGGCTGGACACAGAGCGGCGAATACGACACCGGTCAGAGGTGCTCAGTCCCATTTCAAATACCCAACAGATCAGATAGGGCGTCCATGAGAGAGAGGCTTCAATCGAGGCCAAAAGTCCGCAAACCCCGGCAACCTGCCGAGGACTGGCACACGTCAACAAGATCGGAGTCACCTTCAGGTCATGACCCAGACTTGAGGCGATTCGGGCCTTGAGCGAAAATGGCATACTGATTTACCAGAGAGCGAGCGTGTTCATCGAGTAGGGAAAGATAGATCGGGAGCAAAGCTAAATAGCTCATGCTCCCTTTTGGAATATCAAGGTTTTTCTCTCCTTCCCGGACGGATCATCCACCGTCCGCCTCACCTCAAAGCCATGGCTCTTGATCACCTTGATCACGTCGTTGACAGATGCCCAGTCCGTAGCCTCCCAAAATCCCATGTTGGCCTTCTTGGCCTCCTCCGAACCGAGGGGAATTTCTGCAATAAACACACCTGCAGGAACCAACACCCGACGGATTTCGCTCATTAAGGTCCCAAGGTCATAGGCATGATCTAGGGAGTTGCAGAAAACGGCCCCCACCGAGGCATCCGAAAATACCAGGTGGTGAAAGTCCCCAGGCAATACATAGGAATTGTCAGGTCCGGGATTCAAATCAATGCCCACGGAAAAGCACCCCAAATCAAGGAACGCTTTAACTTCCGTGCCAATTCGAGCGGCGAGACAGAGCACCCCTATGCCTGGCCGTAATTCGGGCGAACCTTGCAGCCTCGCGCGAAGGTCTTCTCTATAACTTCGATCATAACTTTCAAGATCCATCTTATCCACGCCATGAACATCTCCAGACTTCAGCATGGTTAATTTGGATTTTTGGTGCTCAAGGTAGGCGGAGTAGCTCTCATATCGCCGCTGACGCAAACCGTCCGACTCGGCGCCTTCCACCGTGTCAACATCCTTGCCAACGCCCATCCACTTCAGCTTTAAAAGAAGTCTGGCATTTTTGCTGTAAAGGGGCTTTAACCACTCGATTTTCTTTATCTGTTTTTTGAGTTGATTGATCATCGTATCTACTCCGCTATCCCTCGGCTTTAGGTTCGGTCTGATGCTACCGTCCACTCTGATCGAGCAAGCATAACTCCGTGTGAATGAGGGTCCGGCAACTTGCCGGTCCCATAATAATCTGCTCCGGCGACCTCCAGCCTGCCGATCGAAGGCCAGGTCGCAACGGGTTTACCATGCTCATCCAAGGCGGCATAAATGTTATACACACCTGCATTGAGCGAAATTTCCGGCCACGTCATGACGAGGGTTGCGGTCTGGTCCACCGCGAACTTGGCCGAGGCTTGGTATTTCGTATGAAAAGTGAGAATTCTCACCCCTTGCGTGTTCACCAGGACCAACCCGACGTCTGCATTCTGAATAGGACGATCCACACTTAACTCGAGGCGAAACACCACTCCATCCCCCATAAGAAAGACATGCTGCTCATGACCTTCAGGATGCGTCAAGGTTAACTTAAGCGAAGCAAATCCGGATTGAACCGGCGCGATACCAACTGAAGGCGTGGTAACTTTGAGGTACTCCTCCACCACATCATGAATGGCTCCGGCAAGAGCGACCCCGCCATGGCGCAACAGAATTCCTCGTGAGCATAAATTTTGCACCGCCGCCATGTTGTGACTGACAAAAATGACCGTTCGACCGGATTGTGTGACATCCTGCATTTTTCCTAAACACTTGTTTTGGAATGCCACATCCCCGACGGCCAATACTTCATCTACAATGAGAATTTCCGGTTCCAAGTGTGCTGCTACCGCAAAGCCGAGCCTTACCCGCATTCCACTTGAATATCGCTTGACCGGCGTGTCGAGGAAGCGATTGATCCCCGAAAATTCAACGATTTCGTCCAGCTTGCTCCGGGTTTCCCGAGCGCTCAATCCGTGCAGCGCCGCATTTAGATAGATGTTCTCACGTCCAGTCAGCTCGGGATGAAAGCCAACCCCGACTTCAAGCAATGCATTGACTCGCCCGCGGATAACCGCTCGGCCCTTGGTAGGGTCGGTAATGCGGGACAAGAT
This sequence comes from Kiritimatiellia bacterium, assembly GCA_035327665.1. Taxonomy (GTDB): domain Bacteria; phylum Verrucomicrobiota; class Kiritimatiellia; order CAIVKH01; family CAIVKH01; genus DAOLCW01. Next base: position 41,593 of record DAOLCW010000003.1, on the reverse strand, counting down.
CTTCAAAAGCGTGGACTTTCCCGCGCCATTCGCGCCAATGATCCCAAGTACCTCGCCCTGGTTCACCTCAAACGAAATATCCCGACATGCCCACAAGGTATCTTCATCCGTCGCTTCTGACATCCGGTATTTGAGATATCGAAAAGGAGCATGAAGGGCATTTCGCACCGCCTCGCGAGCCGATCCGGCGCGTTTGACGGCATGGCCCAGCCGGTAACGTTTGCTCAAGTTTTCGACAGTAATGGCAGTAGTCATAAGGCGTGTGTCGGGTTCCGGGTTACGGGATGCGGGATACGAGATACGGGTTATGGGTTTGCCCCGCACCGTGACAACCGAAGGTTGTTTTTGGTGCTGTAGTCAGAGAGTTCATTGGCAATGGATGATGGGCAATTGGCAACAAGAGTTTTTCGTCTTTTGCTTATGATCATTCGTCTATTGCATATTGTCTTTCGTCTTTGCCGCCTTCCCTTTGCATTCCTTGATAAAGATCGCGAGACTGGCCAAGGCGTCTAGACGCTGTGACGGTGATAATTGGGCAAAATCGGTATGGCCATCAAAGTCTGCTGAGGAGTAGGACTTTAACAGCGCACGAAGCTGTTCGCACTCATCGGCTTGGCCGAAATCATAGTCCCTTGTCTGCAAGTAATTTCTCCAAATACCGAATGTCCAATTCATCCTTGTCGCGGGGTGGCTGAATTGCCTTTTTTATGGCCAATAATTTCGCGCACCCGATGATGCGAATAGCGCGACCATCAATAGCAACGACGTCGGAATGCGGGAGCAGATTCGGATAGGCTAAATCTTCGGTCAAGAATACATCAAGATAGCGAAGCGGTTCATTCACATCAATTAGCGAAAATACCAGCGCATGCTTTTCATGTACCATCATGCGAATGACATCAGGATTTCCGAGTGATGGGAGAGGTACAGGAACCCGAGGCGTCATGCCCAATCCACTGACAACGGAAATGAAACGACCCAAGTTTTCCTTCGTCAGATTCAAGGCGATGTCAATATCCAGCGTTACCCGCTCTACTCCGTGAAGCACTGCGGCAACCCCTCCCCCGACAATGTATTCAACTCCGCCATCAGAAAGCGCGAATAATATTTCTTTGATGTGATTACGCATCGGGAAACATGATTTGTGGTTTGTGCTTCAGAATACGGGACCGGAGATTTGGAATGAGAGATGCGAGTTGCGTCTTACGAGGAAAGAGAGGTAACAGGCAATGGTCGACAGTCAGCGGGCCATGGGTGTCTTTTGTCGATGGCCTATTGTCCATCGTCTTTGTCTTATCCCGTATCCCGTATCTCGTATCCCGTCCTACGCTATATCCACAATGCTGCGTTCCGCCCGGCGGTAATAAAGGGCTGCGGCAAAAAATGCGGGAATGACGAAAGCAAAGGAGGCAAAGAGCATCAACCAATTCGGGGGTTCCGTTCCGAGAATGGCCCACCGGCACCCTTGAATAATGTTGGCGAGAGGATTGCTCCAGTAGAGGGTCTGCCATTGCTCGGGGACAATTTCCGTAGCCATGTAGACCACTGGTGAAGAGTACATTAAAAGCTTCACCACGTACTGAAGCACATTGCCGACGTCCCAGAAATGGGCGATGGGCGGGGCAAAGGCCAACCCAATCGCCAGACCGAGAACCATGGCCATGAGAAGAAACCCCGGGATCGTCAAGATGGCCCATCCTGGAATATATCCGTAATAGAAACACATGCCGATCAGGATGACAAAGGATATCAAAAAATCGATGGCGGAACTGATAAAACCAACGATCGGAATAATTAACCGGGGAAAATACACTTTAGACATCAAATCTTTCGTCGTCCGCAGGCTGGTCGCGGTGCGCATGAGGCCGGTCTCAAAAAACGTCCAAGCCAGAATGGCCGAGTAAATAAACAACGGAGCGGGGATGTCCGCCATAGGGAGCTGGGCAACTGTCCCGAAGATAATCGTCAACACCACCATTTGCAGCAAAGGGTTGATGATGATCCACAACGGACCCAAAGCAGACTGCTTGTATCGGGCCTTGAGATCACGCAACAACATGAAATACAACAGCTCGCGATATCGCCATAACTCAGTGACATTGAGAGGCACGAGTCCCTTGGGAGCTTCAATAATCGTCAGGGTCTCGGAAGCGGACTCTGAAGTGGAAAACAATTTGCTGAAGATCATAGTTTTATCCGTCGCGATGATGAATCGTGATTAGTCACAGTCTTGAATCAGCAAGGCCAAGCGATCTGCCGCCAGTGCCATGCCTTGTGGATTCCAATGCGTGTCATCCCGCCAATACAAGAGCCCATCCTCCAAGGCCGCCGCTCGAAAGTCCGGCAATAGGTTAATGACGCGCTCGCCCATACCTTGCCGGGTCAATTCGGTGGTCAAAACATTCAGCGAAGACGGAGGGAAGCTGTTTGGATCGCGACCGAGAACCGAGGAAAGCCAATCCCGGTACACCTGCTCTTTTTCCGGAACAAGCAATACCAGCAGGGTCATTCCTCGCGAGCGACATAGGTCATCCAGACTTAGGATGGCCTCTACCACGAGAGGAAGCTGCCGTGCGTCCGCATCCAACTGAAGATTCTCGATATGATAGCGGTAAAACAAAAGATCTTTTCCTAGTTCATCGATATGAACCGGCACCAAATCCGGATGGATCCGCCCAAACGCGAGATACCGGAGTCGATTCCATGCCCATTGCGAACTTTGAGCCAAGTAGGAGGAAGCTGGAAGAGAGTCCGACAAACGTTCGGGTCTAAAATTAGGCCAATGCACGATCAGTGCCTTGGATTCAACCATCATCGGGGCCGAGGGGTCACCTTCGGAGCTGGATTCACGCGACGTTTTCTCCTGAATCGTCCTGATGCTGTGTCGAAACCGCTCAAAAAAGGAACCGCTAATTTCCCGTTCGACAAAACCCCAGATCAAATAGCGCGGAGGAGTCTCGAGCCATCGCTCGTCCCGCAGAAACCGTTCCACGCTTAAAAAAGGCCCATGTCCAATCAAGGCATGATTATAAACGTGACCCTGAATACGTTCCTGCAAAACGGTGGAAAGCATGTCGGCATGGGTGCCGACCGCCATAAAACTGTCTCCGGCCACCACGACACATGGGGACCCTTCTCCCCCAACGGGCTCCGGATTGAAGTATCCCCAAGGATCGCGAATGCGAACCCCCGCAGACCGTAACTCCACATACGGCTCAGCCGCCTTGGCGATCCCGATCAGCGAGGACAAATCGCCGCCACGCCGTATGGCCATCTGATTGGTTTGGTATACTCCGGCAGCACGAACAATCCCCGACATCGCACGCTCGGGGAGATGAAAAAGCTGCATCTCAAATCGATACCGGGCAAAACGCGCATACCAGTCGTAGCCAACAAGTGTAGCATAGCCGATGACCAGAATGAGAAGCGCAAGCACCGCGCCACGATTGCGGAGAACCGGCATTGCCCCATTCTTGAAGGAACGACTTCTCATCAATAGAATTTTTCCGTCGCCTTGTTCCACGACTTGTTTTGGTAATTGAGCCATAGCGCCGAGGAGGCCCCCGCCGTGGCCATGAATAGTGGATTCCAGCCGATTGGTGAAAAGAACCCTCCAACCACAAACACCACACCCATCAATTTGATCGTCCACCCCAAGTCTGATAAAGCTGGCCAGTTCATTTTCGCTTCGCGCTGAATACGCGAACTGAACAGGAAGACACAAATCATAAGCGAAGCATACAGCCCCATGCCGATAAACCCCATTTGGACCCCTATATACAACCAATCGTTATGTACTTGACCAAACGCAAACGCGAATTCACCGGGAAGCATCGAATCACTTTTATTTACCCCGACGCCAAAAACCGGATACCTTAAGATTAACGCCCATGAATGCTTGTTCTTCATCTTGCGCTCCCAAGCACTGTGTTGATCCGCGTTCATTTCGGATGGATCCATCTGCTCATGCGCGCCTGAGAAAAAATTAGAGATGGAGTCACCTATGGTTTTGTAACGCTCGAGATTCATCGCGCCCACCGAGCCCAGCAATATCGGAACAGCAAGCCCCACAGCAATCAGCGTTCCTTTGTATTTAGCTCCGTATTTGGGAAGGATGAACACACCCACGGCAATCAAACATAAAAGACCGGTTCGGCTCCCGGTCTGCAGGGCGATAAATACCGCCGAAAGGGCGCAGAATAGATAGGCCCCCTTGATCCACTTGATATGAGAGTTTTGGTAAAAGTAGAGATAAATAGGAATCATCAGCGTCATCATAAAAGCAAAGCTATTCGGATTTTCGACAAGCCCCACCGCAGGACCCATCAAACGGTCCCCCGCATACACCGCTCCCGCAGACGAAAGCCTTAATCCCCCCTTGATCCACCACAGGGTTGCCATCAACATGGTTCCGAAGACCGCCCACACCCGTTCCACCGTGGTGGCCATCGCTTCAATCATAATTAAGCAAATAGCATTCTTCCAAATGATGTCGATATTGGCATTCCATCCACTACTGGCTTGAAACACCCCAAACTGATTGGAAAGCCAGGACACCGCCATGAGAATCAAGGCGGTGATCGTGGCCGGTCCAAAACGGATGATCGGGCGGCCTTCCTGACTGGCAGACAGAACATGGAGGATGAACGCCAACGCCATACACACCAAGGCAATTCGGAACGGCCACAGAATGACAAAACGATTCTGGGGCTGAACCAGCAGGATGGTCAGGTAAAACAAAACAAATCTGAAGGCCCAGAGGGACATGGGAGATTAGGAAGGGAACAGGGTTACAAGGGGGAAAGGTGGCAAGGGAACAAGGGGACAAGGTTGCAAGGGTGCAGGGTGGCAAGGGAGAAGGGTAGCAAGGTGGCAGGGGGAGCAGGGTAACAAGGTGGCAAAGGGGAAAGGTAGCAAGGGAGTCTCAGAGTCAGGTCCGATACAGCAAGGGGATGAGGGCGGTGAAGAGAAGCAGGGAGAGTTTGGAGGCAAGGCCAAGATTGGATTTCTTGCTCTTGATGAGACCCCAGCACAGGGCGCTACTACGACGGCAGAGATCCTGTAATTTCTGGAAGTCTGATTCGCTTAAATAGTTTTGGTCTAATCCCACATAGGTCATGCTGCGGACTTCTCCTGCCGAAGCCCGGGCGATATACAGAAATTTCACAAAATCTTTATCCGATCCCCGCTCAAAACCTTCCGCGACATTGTTCATGATGGAAACCGAGGCGCGACGGAACTGATCCACAAACCCGAAGTCTCTTCGACAAGCATCACCTGCGGTGAGGGAATAAACTTCCCGGGTCAACTCCCGAGCTACCTGCCAGCAATCCAACTCCTCAAACTTCTGTACCATGACCACTCCTTGTTCAATTTATGTATTTCTTGTCCCCTGTTCCATTGTTACCTTGTTCCCTTGCCCCCGTTCCATCCTTTTATCGTAAACGCCTTTTCGATCTGCTTCTCCATCGTCTTTTGCTTGCGTAACTTTTCCGTATCCGTGAGCGTTCGCATGAAATCGCAAAACTCGAGACAGCGCATAAAGTCCACCCTTGTCGGGGGGGATTCCTGATGATCCAGTGTGGCAAACTTCATTCAGCACCCGCCAAGCTTTTTCACTTCATCAGCAATTCGACCGTAGATCTGCTCATCGGCAAAACGATGACATAATGGACGCAAGACGGCGTTCATATCCAACCCATTGATCACGATGAGATTGGCGATGTCGGGAAGATCCTTGGCAACTCGCCGGTCCCAACTGGTCTTCAAGGCAAATAGTTTCATGGCCAGTAAATGTTCAAGGCACGGAATTCGAAGGGCATGGCCTGATGGATGTATCGTTAAAGAAGATGACCAAAGTTGTTTGAATGTCTCCTCCTCTACATGCAGAACATCCAGCCGCAGGTCATCATCGGGCCTTCTGAAAAAAACGACGTTGGGCCTTCGCTCCACATTGGAAAATCCAGCATCTCTCAACGCGCGATCGGCGCGATCAAGTTCAACCGCTGCCACCATGAAATCAATATCCTGCGTATTGCGGCTATACCCATGGTAATTGACCGCCAATCCCCCGATCAGCAAGCACTGAACGCCTTCCGTTTCGAAGGCATCCGAAGCAACCTGCAACATTTCAAGAAACGTCACCGGACTCGCCCATTACATTGCTCTCTTGCCACTCTGTCCCCTTGATACCTTGCTCCCCTGCCCCCTTGTTACCCTTTGCCCTTGCCACCTTGTCACTCTTCCGCCGCCATAGGCGGCGGCAGACTTCGTCCCCGTCGCGTCCCGAACCGCTTTCGCGGGATCGAGCCCAACCCGGCCTTGCTCACTTGTCAGGCTTGCCCACATCGTGAAGGCAACCTACATAACAGGTCACAACATACTGCGGACCAATGGATTGCGCAGCAACTTATCCATCTTGGCCCGGCGTTTTTCCGCTTCATGAAGTCGAGTTCGAAGCTGTTCCGCCCGGGGGTTACCATCCGCAGCTTCCAGCATGGCCAAACACTGTTCGATCTGAATCCGGGCCGAGTCGAGTTTCTTCTCAATGGCCGGCAACAGCCCATTTTGAATCAGACCCCGCACATCTTGAACCGCTTCGTAAAAATCCCGCCGGTCCCCTTTTCGAGTCGACCGCTTGACCGCACCAAACGATTGAAGTTGGCGGCAGGCCACGCTTACACTGGCCTTGCTCACTTCCAGCTCGTTGACGATTTCGTCGAGAGAGAGAGGGTCTGACTTCAAATAAAGCAATGTGTAGATCTGTCCGAGCAAACGACTTAGCCCGAACGTTTGCGAGGTTCTACCCCCGGCTTCGATCATTTGCCAGAGGGCGTCGGAAACAGCCTGATCACCTGTTTTCATCGTTCAGAACAAAATAAACACAGTCGCGTTCGTCGTCAAGGAGAAAGGGGGGCAAGGGTTCAGCAGGTAGGAGGTTTTGGGTTATTGGTTAGGGGGTCGGCGTGTGATGTTTCATTGGTCGTAGTCAGTATTCATGTCTTTGTCGCGAGCTTTGTCGTGAGCTTTGTCGATCCTCCATGCCGGAAAATTGTCGGTAATGGGAATATAGGTTCAGGGCCAGCCTCAGCGTTATGGGTTCGGGGTGCTGGGTTCGGTTGCACGCTAGGGGTGAGACAAAAATAAATAGTCGACCGATTGGTCCCCTGCCTGACGGGCCAGAAGCTGTCCTTCCTTAATCAAATAGGGCTGATATCCCCAATCAGCCAGGGTTGAGAAGAGCCAGGCGGCAGAGGATTCAGGTTGGTCAGGATCTCCGGCCACTTCGATGAGGAGTGGAGGCTGATGACGTGCAAAGAAGCCGGTGCCGCCCCGGATGACCGCTAACTCATGGCCCTCGACGTCGATTTTAATCAGGGAGGGAGGGGGGGGATTTCGATTAGGATTATTAGGAGAGGGAGGGAGCAGGAGATCGAGGGTGGTGGCTTCGACGGTGAAGGATTGCCCAGATTCATGGGAATCTGCTTCGACGATATGTGACTCATAGTAATTGGCGCCCCCACCCTCGTAGGCGGGGACAGCCATGGTCACCTCACCAGGCTGGTCGGACACACATGCCTGTATCGCGGTGACTGTCTTCGGGAAGAGCTTCTTCATGCTGTAGGACAAGGCGTCGTAGGTGGCGGGGATAGGTTCCACGGATACCACCCTGCCGGATGGGCCCACCCAGCGGGCGAAAAGACCGGAGAGGTAGCCGACATTGGCCCCGACATCGAGAATAAGGCTGCCCGAGGGAACCAGCGGCTTAACGAACGGGGTCCACTCCCAGTCGGATTCGGCGTAGTCTTTGACGATACGAAGGTAATAGCGCTGGCGAAGGGCGCGGCGGAGAGAACCCGGCAGCCACGGGGCGAGCTTGAGGGCGAGTTGCTTCAAGGAAAAAGGCATGATGGAACCACGGATGGACACAGATACACACGGATGAAGAGGACGGTGGTTACACTACGAAAGAAACGAACTATACGAAAGGGGGAAATGTCACGTTGAGTGCTTGGTGCGGCTTCGCCGCGTCCTTGGTGCTTCGTGCTTTGCGCTTCGGTTTACGACAGTCTGGAACGCGGAGGCAATCCGGCCCCAACCGGAGCGACACCGCTTTGTCAGGCAGCGATAAGCGAAGCGCAGCGCCGCAGGTATGCAGGGCAAGCAGTGAATACAGGGAAGAGGAAGAAATTAAACTACAGAAGTCGCGGAAAACACGGAAAGGAGGACGATTGAGGGCTGAGGGATTCAGAATCACCGGAGATTGTAGAGGCATAAGAGGGCGGCCCAACCGGAGGGCATCGGCGAGGGAGGCTCCTTTAGCTTCGAGCCATCCTTCACTGCAATTTCGAGAAAACACCGAGCATGGAGGCCAATCGCGATGACGTACCAGTTCTGAGGGGTCACGCTCCTGAAGCTGTCTCAAAACCTGTTTTCGGCTCGGCGAGACACCTCGCCCTACCAGCAAGTGCTGAGCAAATACCGAAGGGAGGTAGGGCGAACCTTCCAGGTGAGCCGGGTTTTGAGATGACCCCTCCTGCGTAACCGCAGATTACGTGGATAACCAAAAAAATAAAGAGGTTGGAGCAACAGGGCACGGAACTATTTGTTACTTAGCAATCGTTGCCCTATTGAATTATTTCTGTGTTCTTCTGAGTCTTCTGCGGTTCCAATTCCGGTTTTCGGGTTTAACTCCCCGGCTCCAACAACTCGCTATCCGCCTCAAACACCACCGATTGCTGAATCATCTCCACCTGCAAAACGACCCGGGTGGAATTCTTGACCCGGACAACGAGTCCTTCCAGATCCTTAAAGGGTCCATACGTGATCCGCACACGTTTACCCACTTGAAGGAAGGGCAGAACCTCAACGACTTCCCCCACGGCCAAGGCCTGATAAAGCTGGCGAAGCTGATCGACCAAGGGTTGTTGATCGGCAACCTCGAGGACGTTGGCGACCTGGTCGTTTTGACGACACCACGAGGTGTTTATTGGGTCCAACAAGGCAAAGACATAGCCCCGGAACAGGGGGACATGATAGATACGTTTACGGGTTCCATAGCGATGTTTACGGGTCAGCAAGGGAAGGTAGGAAAGTCCACCCCGACGCGTGACCGCATCCGCAACCTTCTTCTCACAGCGCGGTCGCACATGCAGGACCCACCATGCCCGGCCCCCAAATGGCACGGGGAGGACAGATTCTATCCGGTCTTCTTCCCTCATGTTCACGCACGGGCTTTGGACACCGTCGTCGATTCCGGGGAGGTCGTCCGGGTAGAGCCCCCCCCAGCATCTTCATCGGCATGATGGCGAAGCCCGACAAGAATGGATTTCACGGTGCGCAGGACGATCATTGTGTCCAGAAAAAATCCCATGTGCTTGATGTAATACAGGTCAAACTGAAGTTTGCGACGGGCGGCATCGATACTCGCTGCGTAGGGATACTTCACTTGAGCCCACCCGGTAATACCCGGCGGAACATGCAAACGCTCCTTGTAAAAGGGGATTGCGGAGGAAAGGGTTTCCACAAATTCCGGGCGTTCCGGACGCGGCCCGACCAGACTCATGTCCCCGTTCAATACATTCCACAGTTGCGGTAGCTCATCAATTCTCCATTTGCGAAAGAAGTGCCCGGTTCGAGTAACCCGGGAGTCCCGCGCATCCGCCCAGACCGCCCCTGTTCCCGATTCCGCATCCTCTCGCATCGTCCGGAACTTGATCAAGGTGAACACCCGTCCGTCCAGGCCCGAGCGTCGCTGGCGGTACAAAATCGGTCCCGGGGAATCCACCCGCACCAAAGCGGCGGCCACAAGCAGAATCGGAGCGGTAAGGATCAGCCCCACCACCGCCGCCGCGACATCCATAATCCGTTTGATCTTCCGGATGTGGATGACCGAACCGTTCATGGCCGCATTCATCAACCATTCATCATTCACATGATCCAGGGGGATCTCCTGCGAAAGCAGTTCGTGAATGGCAATGTAATCCAACACCTCGGTGCCACTGCATCGCAAGGGGCGAAGCAGCCGAAGCAACGCAGGCTCCCGGGCCATGGAAGAAGCCACCACCACGGTTTCTGCTTCAAACGCGTCCACCAATTCACGCAAACTATCCGTGGTCCCAACCACCGGAACCGGTCCGACAAAGGTTCCCGGAGGTACCCGTTTGCTAGAGACTACACCAAGAACCTTGAAGCCGGCATCTGGAGTGGCGGATATCAACCGGACCACTTCATGAGCCGGGCGGCCTTCACCGACCACCAAGGTGTTTTTGGAAAGCAATCCCTGACCCACCGCGAGGCTGTACATGTGCCGCATCAACCAAGAGGCCAGAAATACAAACACTCCCGCAAGCAGCAAAATTCCCCGACCGATTTGATAGTCGGCCTTGGCATAAAACGCCACGACAATCAACATCATGGAGAGAACCACCGTAACCAAGGGCAATCGATAACTTTGGCTTTTGCGGGTTAAAGCCTGGCGCTCGTACATACCACCGGCGTAGAAACAAAGAAGGATCAGACCGGCAGAACCGACGAGGGAGGGAACATGCTTCTGAATGTATTCGCTACCCTCCTCCAGTCCCAACCTCAAGATCGCCGACAACCAGATCGAACCGGCAATGGCGACAAGATCCCCACTCAACAGGGAAACACGCCGCAAGGAAATATCCCGCCCCGGATGAAAGATCATCGTTGCCCCCCCACAGTTTGCCTCTTTCCGTGCATAGGATCCCGGGCGACGAGTCTACACGGAGTCCTTGGCCACCTTGGACGCCGCAGGCGAAGTTCGATACGAGCGCTCATAATAGTTGTCGTAATTATAATAGCCGTAATATGTGGAGTAATAGTAGTAGCCAACCCTCCCAAACTCCAGATTGTTTAAGATGCAGCCAATCAGGTTGGCCCCGCGCTGACGCAACGTTTGGATGGCCAATTGACAAACCTTGCGAGAAGTATGGCCGGCCCACACCACCATGATGGCACCATCGACCGCAGCACCGAGAATGGCTGCCTCGGAAACAGCCATCACGGGTGGACAATCAAAGATAATCTTGTCATAGGACCGTGAGGCATATTCAATAAAAGACCGGAACTCCGCTCGCATTAGTAACTCCGTGGGTGTCGCGGGGAAAGGCCCGGTCGCCATTAAGTCGAGGTTTTCAAGTCCCGTCCTCTGAATCACCGAGTCCGGCTTGGCCGATCCCCCCAGCACATCCGACAAGCCGCGACCTCCTTCCAGTCCGAAAAATTTGTGGAGCTCTCCCCGGCGCATGTCGGCATCAACCAGAAGAACCCGCATTCCTGCTTGAGATAAGCTCACCGAAAGGTTTAAGGAAGTCGTCGTCTTGCCCTCACGCGGCACAGATGAAATCAGGGCCAACGTCTTATGCTTTAGATTGGCGGTTGAGTAAAGATAAGATGATCGAACATTGCGGTAGGCTTCGGCCAATCCACTTTTTTGATCCATATTGGAGAGGATATGCGATCGAAGGTCGCCAGGATCCCACTTGGCAGAGGGTATGATACCCATGAAATTAAGCCCGGTGTAGCGCTTGACATCTTCCGGATAGCGTATGGAATCGTCAATCAGTTCCAGACCCAATATCAACCCTATCCCTATCCCAATTCCAATCAAACCAGCAAGGAACAATCCTTGCACTCTTCGTGGAGCATTTGGACTTCCAGGCGGACGGGCTCGATCCACAATACGCACGGTTTCCGGCTCAACTCCAATCGAAATATCTACTTCCCGAAGACGGTTATAGACCAAATCATAAAGCGACCTGAGTCGAGAGACCTCGCGGTTGAGGATCTGGAATTCATCGGCTTTCCGCGAGACCGCAAGGGCATCTTCCTCCCATTCCATTTCCGCCCGGCGCACCGCACGTTCCTTGAGGTGAAGAGCTTCCAAACTCGCATAGTATCTCCGCAAAGCATGTTGAACCTCCCGTTCAACCTCTCGGTCCAATTCGCGCAACCTTTGGAGCTTTTCGCGAAGCGGGGGCCAGGAGTCCCTGAACATTGTGCGCATTTGTTGAATATCATCCTCCAAAATGGCTTTCTGCTTGCGTAGATCATGCCACTGAGGTTGCTGGAGGATTCCACGATCAATTAAAGCCTCAGGGCTCCGCTCGGAGGTAAATGATCCATCGGGATCTCCTCCATCGGCAATGCGAATGGTTTGAGGTGTAGCAAGAGCAAGCATTCGATCCGTTCCCATATAGGACAAGGCCTCAAGTACAATATCTTCCGAAGCTTCGCGCAACATCGGTTGTTGAGCCTCCAAAATCATTCTCTCGGTTCGGTAGGCTGCGGCTTGAGCGGACAGACGAGCCAGCGTTCTCGCCGCGATATTCCCCCTCTCATCGATTGCAATCACGCTGTTCTCCCGTTTAAAAGCGAGAACACGATCTTCAGCCCGGCGAAGTTCCTCCTGAATCCTTGCCGCTTGCTGGGTTAAACTAATGACCGTTGCCTGCGATGTGTCCAACCGGCTTTCCGCCTTAAAAGCGATGTAAGCATCAATAAGCGCGTTGGCAAATTCGGCGATTACATGACGATCATACCCGGTCACCTGAACCGAGACCATGGCGGTTCGCCCAACCGGACCTATCCGAACATTTTGGACTTTGCGCTCCACTTCGCCAGCCGGAAGTCCCATACGATCTCTGGCCATGTCCCGCACCTGACGGGATCGCATCAATTGCAACTCCGTGTCCATTCGGTCGCCCAGGTGAGCCACGTCCTGTTGAACCATTTGTTGAGGAAGACGAAGTCCATGACTCAACATGATTGTAGCTGAGGCGGAAAACACCGGAACTTCTCTGGATAGATTGATAACCGACACGACGAGCGCGATAACAAAACAAACAGCAACCAGCCAGATTCGCTTGATGATCACATGCACATAGTGCTTGATCATGGTTAAATCAAAGCCAGGCTTAAGGTCTGTTGTCGAATGTAATACACCAGCTGACTCAGGACCATCGATACCCGGACGCTGGGGAGGTTGGATCATTTCTTTCATGAGGCTAGAAACCAAACAGTCGCTCCGAAACCATAATCACATCCTCATCCTGAAGAGGGATGTCTCCGGAAAAATCCCCGGAATCAAGTATCCGGCCGACATCGAACGTCAACTCTTGCCGGGAACCATCAGGTCCTCGCCGGATGAGTTTGACGTTGCCCCGATTGGCAAAGCGGGTAAATCCCACTTGGGTAAAAATCGTGCGGGCAAGGGTTGCTTCGCCAGAGCTCGGAAGCGTCAAGGCTCCCGGTCGTTCGACTTGACCCATAAAGTAAACACGGCCGCCCAACACGGCCCCTGAAGACGGCACAAAAAGGATATCACCGGGAAACACGGGTATATTTGCCCGCATATCGGCCTCGCCAAAGATCCTTCCGAGATCAATGGTTAACAGATCATAGTCACCATCACGTGATGGCCGTAAGATCCTCGCTGCATCCATTCTAGCCTCCCTCGACAATCCACCCGCTGCGACGACCGCCCGAACAATGTTCATCCCTTCGCTATAGGGATGAAATCCTGGATTTCCCACTTCACCGAGGGCGAGAAACTCATCCGATCCATCCTGCCCGGAACGCCGTGGAACATAAATAATGTCGCGCGGACGCAAGTATTGATCGCGAGAAAAATCCAACCGGTCAAACATTTCTTTCATGTTGACCAGGATCGTCTCCCGTTCCATCCGCCCACCCGGCTTCCACCTTAAAATTCGAACCTGATCTGATGCGGCCCGGTCAGACAATCCGCCAACAATAGTTATCGCTTCCATCAGAGTAATCAATTGATCGCCCCGTATCGGCACCAATCCAGGATTACGGACCGCCCCAAGCACCATGAGAGCCCCTTCAACATATTCGGAAATTTCAAGGGACACCGTGGCCCGACGAAAATGCCGTGCCTCAAGCAGGGTGGCAATTTCTCGCGCAGCATCCTCAAGAGAAAGTCCCTCGACCAAGACCCGGCCCACTGCAGGTATATCCATAGTTCCATCACCGGCTACCGGGTAGATCCCGTCCAACGATGGCGCTTCTGAAATGGAGATTCTCAACCGGTCATTGGCCATAATGGCTCGATGTGGGTCATCTGCCGCGTATCCTTCCAGAGGATTCAATCCGGTTGCAATCAACAACAGGGCCCATGCGATCAATTTATGTGGAGAGTAGAGCATCGGGCCAGTTCTCTAAAATGAATAGATAAACGCGAGGGAAACCTCATGTACATCCAGTAATTCATCCTGAAGATTGGAATCCTCCCGGGTGAACGTGTAGGTCAGCCTTCTGGTTAGCCGTGAATTGAGGGCACGGGCGTGCCCAAGTCGAAAGGCATAATCCCATATTTTTTCTGTCGGTCCTTGGACCGGGTCGCTGATGGAGTAGCCAATCGCCACCCCCATACTAACCTCTGGGAAAACTACATCCCTCAACGATAACGTATAGTTATATTTCGTTTCGTCTGTGTCCTGGGTTGAGCCCAGCGTACGAATCGGTTCCCGGCTCGCGCTAAAGGAATGAGTGGCGCGGGGAGAAATTTCATGCGTGACCTTGATCCCGTACTGAAAAGCGACCTCGTCCGAAGCGCGATTCTGCTTATATTCATACTGAAAAAAGTACCCCCACCTCAAGGTTGGACTTGCATCGTAATCATCAAAAACTCGAAGGGTATGAGTCAACTCCCACCCCCGACTTTCGGCATTCTCGTCGAGCTGCTCTTCCTCCCGCTCAATTCCAATCGAATAAGTGATCTGTGGGCGCGGCCATAGTTCGAAAAGTTCGTTGATGTTGATTCGTAATTTTAACTCCTCCGTCTCCAACCAGTCGCCTTCCCCATCGGGAACATTAATAAAATCTGTTTTTCTGCGCTCCATTTTGTAGAACACCGAAAAATACCGGCTCGGAATAAGCTCAGCATAATAGGTTAAGGTTGCTTCGTCGGTTTCAGCGAACGCAAGCCTGACATCATCAAATCGGTCCTCGACAAAGCCATAACTGATGCCAGCTCGAAGATACCTAAACACAATATCAAGACCTAAAATCCAGTCTCTAGTCGTCCCCACTTCCCTACGCCTTCCGCCACCCGGGACAAAAACATCATCGGTAGACTCGGAGGTCCGTTCAAATCGATAAGCGCCATACAACATCAGAGGGGTGAAATCTGTATCAAAACGAGCATTGACCCGCCCGAAGGGCCTCTCGGAATTATCAAGGTCAGGTCGATTGACATGCTTTTCAATGGCCACGCCAGTATCGATTTGAACCTTGGTTCGGGGATTAAAATCGGCTGTAGACCTCAAGTCAAATGACCAGACCCCGTAATAATCTTCACGCTCTTCCGTTGATTCCGAGGGGCGCTCCTGTTCGACATTGGTTGTATAAATCAACTCCACCCCGGTCACGGCATCAAAGTCAAAAGGGCCAAGGCGAAGAAACTGACCTCGGGCAATCGGTGTCGCAACGATCAACAGCAAGAGGCCCAGCTTGATGCCGGGCCAATCAAGAAACCGAATTCTCCCCGTCCAGAACACGGACTCTCGATAATAATGACATCTCATGCTGGTTCGCAACGTCGAATAACGAGACTTGGACCGAACGTCAACCCGGCGTCAATTGCCCCGCTTGAACGCACGGTATTCCTGGATCAGGTTGGCATTGCCGGTAAAGTCGCCGGGATGGCCCCACTGCACAAGTTTTCCGTTCTCGAAGTAGACCCAATACGTCTCGGGACTGAAGCCCCACGTGGTACTGTATTGCCAGATTTCGGTCGATTGGCCGTCTTCGTAGATTTTCGCTCCGCGAATCCGGTTGGGGGCTCCGATTTCGTCACGGACGTCGGCGGGGGTCATGCCCAGCTCAAGACGTTTGACTTTCTTCCCGGGTGAACTGCAGCCGACGAAACCGATTGCCACGATCGAGATAAGGATCAACTTGATGAATTTCATATACCAGCTCCTGCTTAAGATTGCCTAGGACAACGGAAGACATTCCCCGATGCAGTCACGTAAGGCAAGCCAAAAACCGGGTCTTTACCGGGTTCTTGTCGAATCCCTACCGAGTCCTAACCGCTCTCCCCCACTGCCCCGAAAGGACCTGATCGGTACCGGATGTCGCTTGAATCCAACCCAATCAACACAACGCGGCGTTTTCTGGTTTTTATCGAGTATCGTTTACCGGAGAACGGCGAGGGGTGTACCCTTGGCCTCCTCGGTAGTCTTGGCTTTGGGAGGCTCCGACGTGCCGGGTTTCTCCTTGTCGGCGGTAGCGGGAAGAAGGCCGTCTTCTCCGGAAATTTCCGCCTGATCACGGATAATGTAGTGTATGAAGGTTTCCCACGAATCGCCGGTGGGTTGAAGTAGCGTGCGGAAGTACAGGTTATCGCTCCACTGTCCTTCCGGCCCGGCAATTCGTTCGGCCTCGCCCAGCCACCCATAGGCGCGCTTGAACCGGCGGAGGATGTCGTCTTTCCCGCCCATGATCCGGCTGTTGTAAATAATCAGCCCGGGGATTTGTTTGGCCCCGATAAAGTCGAAGGTGCGGCCACCCACCTTGCCAATCTCACCGTTCATGTGAATGAAGATGTAACCGTCGGGGGTGTCGCGACCGGAAAGGGTCCCGCCATCCACGAGGAGGTTTCCAGGCCCAATCCGCACATCGAGGGGATTCTCCAGGGTTCCCATGTAGTGGGCGCTAATGATGCCTTGGGAAGCCACGATGTTGACCTGGTTGTTGTTGCGCCGGTCACTCAAGCCTCCATTGGGCACGCTGACGTTGAGAGTGCCCCCGGCCTGAAGAAGGTTGAAGGGGGTATCGCCGGCTTTGATCTGGACGATGCGAACATTTCCTCCCCCCTGAATGGTGTCGATGCGCTGGGCATTCAGTTGGATGGCGGCATTTTCACCGATGGTAGTTCCGGCAATCATGATGATGTCGGGGGTGGTGACGAGGGAACGGGCGTCGAAAATGTTCTGGCGGGCCCGGAATTCGGCGAACCGCCGCGCCACGACCCGGCTCATGTAGATGTTGCGGGCCTGAACGAAGATGCGGCCGGCTTCCATGGTATCGAAACGAAGGTCGCCGCCAATGACCGCGTTAAGGTCGCCTCCGGCGAAGATTTCGCGGCCGGTGTAGTCCCCACCCACCGTGGCGCGGATGTTGCCGCCCGCGCGCAGGGTATCCAGTCCGTTGACACTGCCGCGAACATTCAGATCGATGTTGCCGGCAGCCTGAACAAAGTTTCCGTTGAGGTTGCCGCCGACGTCCAATTCAATAAACCCGGCGGAAAGCATGCCGGAGAGGGGTCGTGCAGACGCGGTGGGAATGAGAGCCGCGCATTCGGGGATGCCGAAACGGAGATTGATCCGGGGGACGGCGCCCATGGTCACGTTGTTGTCTTCGATCAACCAGATGTTGCCCCGCGAAGTCTGGGCGGCGAGAACCCCGGCGTCCACATTGAAGGCGGTCCGGGCCGTGCCGATGTGCCGGCCGGCACGAAGGCTGATGCTGTTGCCGATGACCTTGCCCCGGCCCTTGATGTCGCGCTGGGCGGTGAGGCCCACCGTACCACCCCGGACCTGACCGTTGATATTGATGTCACGGCCTTGCATCGCGATGGCCCCGAACAACGTGGTGATCCGGCTCTGCCCGCTCATCGTGAACTGATCTGCGGCGCGCATGGATATCGAACCAAAAGTCGACTGGACCCGGCTGCGACCCAGGAGCCGGATGTTTTCACCGGCATAGTATATGTTTCCGCTTTGGCTGCGGACGGTGCCACCTAGTTGAAGGATATCGCCAGATCCGTCTCCGTCGTTGTCGGCCCACAGGGCGATGGCTCCGCGGCCTCCGGCGGAAATCAACACGTTGTTGGTGGTGATAACGACATGGCTGTCGGCTTTGATGCAGATGTCGCCGGATTCACTGAAAATGTCGGCATCGATGTAGACAAGGGAGTTGCTCCCGTTGGCATTGAGGGAGATGGTGCCTCCTCCGAACGCGGCAATGGCGCGGCCATCTTCTGGCGCTTCACCGTCGAGCACGATGATGCTGCCATCAACGGTACTCAGGCGGATACTGCCGCCATTGGTGGCAATGAGATCGCTTTGGGCTTCATCGATCACGGCCAGGGTGGAACCATCCAAGAGGACCCGGTCGGTGGTGACATCGGCAATGGTGTCGATGAGAAGGATACCTTGGTTTTCAAGGAAGAGGCCGTCCTCACCAACCCGGGCGGACAGAAAACCGATCAGGGTGTCCATGGCGTTGCTTTCCGTGCCCGCCCCCCGGGCAGCTTGGATACGCAGATTGGGCGCGATGATGTCGAGCAGGTCATCGCCACCATCGTAGATATTCCCGGTTTCCGCGATGAGACTCACAGTGTTGCTGGCGGAGATGAGGGAGCTGACCGTGATGTCATCGCGGGCATGGTAGCGAACGGCACCATTGGCCGCGAAGGTCACATTGCTGTCGATCATGGTAATGGATCCGGCCTCCGCATAAACATCGATACTTCCGGAGCCCACACTCAACACATCGGCGTCCTGAAGGACATCGCGGGCGGCAATCATGGAAAGGTTGCCATGTTCGGCATAGATGAGATCGAGCACCACGATATCGCTATCGGGACCGGCGGCGCGGAGGAGGATATTCCCTTCATCGGCATTGGCGATGACATTGCTGACCACGATGGAGCCGGCGAGCGTGTCCACGAGGATGTGTCCATTGGACACCACCAAACCAGCCATTCCCGGCAAGTTGGTTTGGGTGAGGGTTCCGTCGGGAAGGACCAGGTTGTTAATGATGGGCTGCACATTCCCGATGACCAGATCGTCGCTTTCGGTGATCCGGATGCCGCCATCAAGGGCAAGCGCGCCGAGCAGGTCCACCGTGACATCAAGGGCGTTGTTGGTGAGGCCCACTCCGCCTTCAAGGGCGAAAATCTGAAGGGCGCGCGCGACAACGTCGGTATGAGTGTCGCCACCGTCCAGGATGTCTCCTCCAAAGGACACGAGGTTGACATCGCCGGTCCCCGCATCAAGCCCCCCGAGAAAGATATTGGAACTGGCGAGATAGATGATGTTTCCGTTTTCCGTCGCCGACAGAGCGCCGTCTTCCATGGTGATGGAGCCATCGGTGGCGAAGCCGGTGATGTCGCCGCCCTGGGTGGTCACATCGCCATCCGGACGCTGGATCAAGTGGTTGCCGGCGAGAATGGAAATGTTGCCGGAGCCGGAGGATACGGGGGCATTGAGGTCAATGTCAGCGGTGTAATCGACGGAGGCAAGGGTACCGGTGACGGTCAAGAGCAGGATATCCCCCACCCCGTCGGCGGCGACCCGGTCGTTCGCGGTTACATTGCCAAGGCCGATGAGGACGATCGACCCCTCGTTGGTGGTTACGAGGCCGCTGAGGGAGTCGCTGACGATCGGCGTGGTGCCAGCGTCGTAGTCAACCCGGTCCACCGCGACTTGGTTGACTGTTCCGATTTCGAGATTGCCGCCGTTGGCAAGGTTGATCCCGCCGGCGCCGGCAAGCGCGGCAAGACGTCCGATGCCGGTTTCGAGGCCATCAGCCACCCCGGCCCCCAACACGCCGATTCCCGCATTCGTCGCGACCAACTGGGCCTCGGCGGCGAGGATCTCGGGATAGGTGTCGCCGCCATCGAGGATGGAGCCGAGGGTGGCCTCAATGCGGACTGCACCCTGGGTTGCGATGACCGAACCAAGAACGACATCGCCCAACGCGGTCATCCGCACATCTCGTTCCCCGGAAATGACGATGGCATCATCGCTCATTAGAATGGAACCGGCAAACGCCTCGACATCGATGGTGCCGTTGACCTCGCTGACCACCACGGTATTGATGAGGACATGGTTCGCTCCGAGGAGGGAAACCGGACCCCCTGCCGCATAAACAATCCCGTTGATCGACAAGTCGCTGCCCCCGCCGTTGGCGCTGAGGCGGAGGCTTTCCTCGGTGAGAACCCCCACCGTGCCTTGCACATCGATGGACCCGACAATCGTGTCAACAAGGATGCTGCCATTGGTGCTGAACAGGCCGTCGACAATCGGGATGTTGGTGGCAAGAACTCCGGCGTCATTAAGGATGATGTCGATGTCGAGGGGATTGGCCATGCCAATCACAAGGTCATCGTCTTCGAGGATAAAGATGCCGCCATTTGCCGCATAGCCGGCCAGGGCGTCGATATCGGTTTCAATCCGGTTGGTGGCGGAGCCGACCCGCCCGTCGAGGGTGGCGACAAAAAGTTGGCTTCCAATAATGTCGGTGAGGAGATCTCCACCATCGATGAGGTCCGCCTCGAGGGAAATCGCGACAACATCCCCGGAATGGGCATGGAGGCTGGAGAGGACGACGTTATCGCGGGCGACATTGGCAATGGTTCCCCCGGTGGTTTCGGTCCGCACACCGTCGGTCTGGAGGATGGCGCCCTGCAGCGCAACCGCAGCGATATCCCCGCCCCCGGTGAGGACATTGCCGTGCCGGCGTTGCTCGATGTCGCCGCCGGACACAATCGAAATGTCCCCGGAGCCGGATTGGACATTGGTGTTGATAAGTATGGGCACGATGTCATAGGTCACCCCGCTGACCTCACCGGTCACGGTGGCGAGGAAAATTCCGCCGGTACCATCGGCATCGACGGGACGGTCCACGGTGATCGAACCCAGCGAGGTCAATGAAATCGTGCCATCCGACGAGGTGGTAAGACCGGATAGGCTGGGACTCCCCCCGACCGGACTGGAAAGCCCGGTGGTCGCCACGCGCTCCACGGGAACCGGTCCGACATCGGTAATGACGACATGCCCCACATTCACGATGTGCATGCCACCGCCTCCGGCAACCGCGGCGAGATTGGTCACGGAAATTTCAAGCGCATTGGCCCCGGGCCCAAGCGTTCCGATCCCTCCCTGGACCGCGCTGAGCAGGGCCTGCTGGGCGATGATGTCCGGCAACGATTCCCCGCCATCGAGGATCGACCCGAATTGAGCGATGACCGCCACATTGCCCTGGGTGGAGATCAGACTGCCCACGGTGACGTTGTTGCGGGCCTGAACCCGGATGTTGCCGTCGTTGGCGAACGCAAGGGCACCATCGGCCATGCTCACCGATCCAAGCGTGGAAAGGATGTCAATGGTCCCTTCAACCAGGTTGAAGATATTGGAATGAAGGGTGATTTGCTGGCGCGCTTGCACGGTGATATTCCCGTTCGAACTGATCAGGTTGGCAATCGAGGCATTCTGGTCGGCCTTGTAGAGGATGTTGCCGTTCGCAGTGAAGGTAAGGGCGGTGGTGGCCGGACTCATGGTGATGGACCCGTTTAATGCATCGACCACGATGTACCCGTCGCCCGCTGCGAAAATGTTGGAAACCTGGGTGATGTTGTAGAGGGCGGTCAACCTTACGTTGCCGTCCACGGCAAGAATGTTATTGCTGACATTGATGTCGCCGAGGAAGCCTCCGGCGGTGAGGGTGATGTTTCCCTGCTCGAGGTTGTAGATCGGTCCGTCAACATTGATCCGTCCGTTGATGGTGCTGACATTGACGGCGCCATTGGACACGATGACCCCGGGAACCTGGGCGATGTTGGTCGCCACCACCAAGGCCCCTTCACCATCGACGATGCGCAAGGGCACCGGTCCAACCGGGCCCACCGCGAGGTTCCCATTGTTTTGGAGGTACAATCCGCCGTCTCCGGTAAAGGCGGCAACCCGGTCCACCCCGGTCTCGAAGGGATTGATCGACGTCCCCGCCGTGCCGTTGGGAGCGAGGAACTGAATCGCCGCGCCCTGGGCATCAAGGTGAGCATCGCCAAAATCGAAGATGCTTCCGGTTAGCGACAGCATGGTAATCGTGCCGGTGCCGGAACTGGCGCTGGACAGAAAGATATTCGTCTGGGCAAACATCACGATGTCTCCACCCCGGCTGATCGTCCGGGCGGTGTTGGCTTGCACCAGAATTCCGTTGGGTGCTCCCATGGTGATGTGGCCGCCCGTCGATTCGACCAGCGTACCCGCGATTTGGGTGAGGTTCCGGCCCGCAATCAAGGCGGTGGAGCCCAGATCCGAGTTGATCCGGTTCATGATAATCAAGTCGTTGTTGTTGGTGGGAGCGCCGAGGATCGCGATGTTGCCGGTGCCCACGGCAACCACCTGCTCGCGGACCCGGGTCGTGCCATCGCCGATATGGACGATGGAACCGTTGTTGATGGTGGTATAACCGGCGAGGGTTCCCCAGGACGTGACCAGAGCCGAACCGGAGGCATTGACCCGGTTCACATTCGCGGGTCCGACGCTGCCAATCGAGACCGGACCACCAACAATGAGGTTGATCCCCCCTGAACCGCCGAGGGCGGCGACATTGGTGGCGGAAACGATCAACGGGGTCGCGCCGGGTCCCAGCGTACCCACGCCTCCCCCGGGGGCCACGAATTTAGCTTGTTGCGCGATGACTTCCGGATAATTGGTTCCACCGCTCAGGATCGAGCCGCTGCCGGAAAACACCTCGACGATGCCCTGGGTCGCGATCAAACTGCCGATCGTTACGTTGCCCCCTGCGTCATAGCGGATGTTGCGGTTGGCTCCGACGATGGCCAGGGCCTCCGCATCCATAGTAATCGAGCCGCCGGACTCCACAAACACCGAACCACCGGCCATGGTGTACAAAATCCCGTTTTGAATCACGTTGTTGCCACTGTTCACGTAAATGCTGCCGTTGCTGGTAATCAGGGTTTGAAGCGTGGCATTATTTCCCGCCCGGTACCGGATGTTTCCAAAACCTGAGGCGGTAAGGGCATTGGTGATATTGGCCATGATGATGTTTCCGCCGGCATCCACATTCACGTAGCTATTCAAGGCGGCAATGGCCGAGGACTGGGATACGTTGCCGCCCGCCCGGATGCTTACATAGCTGTTCTGGGATGCCACCGTGTCGGCGATGGCAATGTTGGCTCCCGCATTAAGCGCGGTGAGGAGAACCGCACCGTTACCGGTATGGATGACCGGATCGGACACGTTAATTCCACCGATGGTGTTGTTAAGGTCGATGTAGCCGGTTCCCGCGGCCAGAACACCGGTAATTACCCCGGGGATATTTGTGCTGATCGGGCTCAAGGTCGCCCGGTAATTGCTATCAAACCCATCGATACTGCCGGCGGGATTGATAAAGGTCGTGGTGGCTCGCTGGACCTGGAGTTGGGTCGAGGCAACCTGGCGCACGGAAAACTGGCCGCCACCCGCATAGCCGGAAAGAAAGGCGATGTCGGTCTCAAGGGGGTTGCTTCCTCCGATGATGCCATTGGTGGCAATCAGCATGGCATACGTTGCACGAAGATCGGTATGCACATCCCCGCTGTCCCGGATGTTGCGGGCCGCGATGATCACATTCCCAACCGGGGCGGAAATCCCGGTAATGTTGGCATCTCCGGAGGCGCTGATGAGGATGTCTCCGCCGGTAGAGGTCAAGCGTCCACCCGAATTCACCCGGAACTGGCCGGCCTGGGCAATGAGCATGGCGTCATTGTTAATGGTGGCATTTCCGGTGCCGGTGATTTCCACATTGCTCCCGATCGCAGAGAGCCGGCCCGCATTAAACGTCGAGCCAATCCGAACCGTGCCGGGGGCGCTCAGAAACACCTGTCCATTCCCTGCGTTCAAGCTGCTGTTAATTAAAATCGAGGCGCTTTGGCTGAGCATGGTGACATGGCCACCGCCCGTGCTGATCGGCGCATCCACAAAAATCGTACCGGAGGAACTGTTGGTCCCGGAAACGAACAAGACATCTCCACCCTGGGTGTTGAGGGTGCTATTCACCTGAATCTGCATCCCTGCCAACATGATGACCGACAACGACGAATTGGCATCGCTGCTGGTAATGGACCCATTAAGGAAAATCACCCCGCCTGCGTTGAACACCAGCAAACCATGACTGTTGCCAAGCGAGTTGTAATTCAAGTTGTTGCGCAGGGAGATATCCCCCCGGTTGCTGCCGGACAATCCGCTGGTCCGGATCGACATCGCCCCATATTCGCCAAGGTATTTCCGCAGATCGCTCACATCCATGTAGCCGGTGCTCTGGGTGGGCACCACCGCCATGAGGTCTTCATCCCACTTGATCGGAAGTTTGCAGTTGAAGCCGAGAAAGTTGCACTTGCGCCGGTCGCCCTTGTTGTCGATCACGAAGTTCGGTGGATCGATCAGCCAGTGGCCGTTGACGCCATGCGGCGCGTGGGCATCAGGATTGGAAAGCAGGAGGATACCCTCGTGGCCGCTGGTTTCCACAAAGCCACCGTTCCCGCTGAGTGAACCGCCACGCACCCCCATGTAGGCCTCTTCTTCAATGCCCAGGAACCCCCGGGCAATCAGCAGCATCTCGCCGCCGTCCCCGTTCAACCCCGCGTTGGCGCTGGTATGGCTGCCCCGTCCGATGATCACCAATTCGTTTCCGAAGACCCCGACATCCCCTCCCCCGAAAAACTCTCCGTCCGCCTGGACCGTACCCAGTTGGGCCACCCGCACCCCCCGCAAGTTGATCTGGCCCTTGTCGTCCCCGGGCACCGTAATGTGGCCAAAATTAAACACCAGCCCGTTGGTAAAAATCGGAACCAGCACCAGCTCCTCCCCGGCATTGAACTCCTCGTCTTCATCATCCACGAGGTTCCATTCCGGGTGTAACCGGTTTTCAATGGATGAAATGGGAGCCCCTTCCTTCCATTCGACATCGAAATTGAAATTGCCGTCCTCCGGCTGTTCGACGCCATCCACCGTGATCCGGATTTTGCCGTCGAAGGCCCGGTCGATCACCACCGACTCCGCACCTGCCGCCAGAACCACATCACGCGCCCGGATCGACCCATGATTCTCCACGTTCCGCCCAACCAGGTAGGCCATGCCACCGGCATTGATCGACCCGTGATTGATGACTTCGCCCCCGCCCCCGGAAAAACGCATGTTCCGGGAGAGAAAGTCACGGTCGGACATCCCGAGACCGGAAGCAACCAGACCGCCGACATTCACCCGGGCCGAGGAACTGAACAGAATGCCATTCGGATTGATGAGGTAAACATGCCCGTTGGCAAGGAGGCTTCCCGCAATCGTGCTTCGCCCGCCCCCGGTGACCCGGTTGAGCACCGCCGCGTTGGGGCCGGGCTGGATGAATCGAACCGTCTCATGTCCACCGATGTTGAAGCTGTTGTAATTGATGACCGCATTGGGGGTGCGCTGGATCACCACCATCCGGTCCCCGAATTGCCGGATCGTGGCTTGACCGTGAGTGACATTTCCGCCCTGAGGCAGAGCGAGCGCGGGCAACACCTGCAAAAGCAGCATCCCGGCGCACAGAAACGGGGTGAGGGCATGGGTCACCCTCGACCATCTACGTTGTATCCTAGCTGTCATAACCATCGCTCCTCTTCCCTTTAAAACAAAATCTGGGCGCTGATGTGCCCGCGTCCACTGGACTCCGAATCTTCGGTTTCACGCAATGGAAAGCCCCAGTCGGCTTTCACTTGAAA
Organism: Kiritimatiellia bacterium; assembly: GCA_035327665.1. Taxonomy (GTDB): domain Bacteria; phylum Verrucomicrobiota; class Kiritimatiellia; order CAIVKH01; family CAIVKH01; genus DAOLCW01. The sequence goes on along the minus strand of DAOLCW010000003.1, from coordinate 16,050 downwards.
ATGGCTGCCGAGGGAAATGCGAAAACCCAGCCCCGCGCTGATCAGATTGTGGCTCGCATTCTCCCCGGCAAGGTTGTCCTCGAGCGCCACGTACGCGGCATCGAGGAAGGTCACGAACTGAATCCCCTCAAAGGTTCCGCTACGCTCCGGATCCGCCCCGCCCCGCGAAAACAGGTTGGGCAGGACATTGCCCCGGTAAATCGGCGTCCGCAGTTCAAGGGTTCCATTCACCCCGTGGTCGCCAAGAAATTCCCGCTCGGTATACCCGCGCACCGTGCTGGCCCCGCCAATCCCCTTCTGTTCGGATGGAATAAGCGGTTCCGAGGAAATCTGCCCTTCAAGTTTGGCAAACACCGTCCATTCCGATTCCGGCTGATGAAGGTTCGGGGAAAGCGGCTGAAGCCGGTTCACCCCGACCCGGGCGATGGCATAATCCGCCTTCGCGTTCTCTCGCTGCAAGTCAAACTCCTCATCGTCTGAGGCGCCCGGGAAACTGGAGGAATGAAGGGTGAGGCTGATGTAGGCGCTGTTGAACCCGCTCCACGGATCGGGTTGATGCTGCCGCCAATTCAAGCCAAGGGTGACCGGGGTGGTTTTCACTTCACGCTCCTCCTGAGCCACCTGATTGATGATCAAGGCATCCTTCAACGAATTGTGACTGATGCCGATCGATCCCTCCACGCTGTAGCGGGGATTGGCGATCAGCGTTTGCGCGTACATGATCCCGACAAACCAGCCATCGCCCTCGAGCCCGACGCTGGGAACAATGTCCTCATTGCTGAGTTCGGAATAACCGCCGAACAAAGAAAAACTCCCGCCTTTTTTTAGATCGTGCGGTAAGTAATAACCCGCGGACACCGACCGGATCGACTCAAAGTCCAGCGCGACCGGTACATTCAAGGTCAAGACGTCGTCGCGCTTGGTCAAATTAAGATATTGAAGGGTAAGCGCCCCTTGCCACTCGTCGGTCACGTCGGTGCCGTCGTTGCGAATTTCCACCACGCCATGCAGCGGAAGGCGGTCCTTGACGTAAACATCAACGTCGGCAATCCGTCCTCCCGTCGCCGCATCCCGGCGAAGGCGGAGGTCGACATCGGCGGTAAGGTCGGGATGGGCGTTCAACAGGTAGAACCCCTGATACAGGGCGGAATAGTCGAAAAACTCCCCGGGTTGAACGGAATCCAGCCTGCGCTGGATCTGTTCCGGACGATAAAAGCGACCGCGATAGGGCGTTCCATCCTCGGTCCCGCGCTGCAAGATCGCCACCTCTCCAAAACGTCCGCCATCCACCCGAAGTTTAACCACTCCGTCCCGGGGCGGCATCCGGCCCTCTGCGGTGAGTTCAGCAAGATAAAAGCCGCGATCAACCAGGGCATCGTTCACTCCCGCGATGACCGCTGCGATTTCCTCCGCGCTTAGCGCCTGGCCAATCAGGGTCTGCTCCAACCCTTCCCTCAACCCGGTTTCCTCAAGCAAGGCCGCATCACCCGAGATATCAACCGAAACAATCTCCCGCTCTCTCACCGGAGTACGCCGGGGGGCCGGCTTGGGTTCGCCATCTGTTGCCTCGTCCGTGATTGGCTTCGCTTCGGCGGGCAAGACGTCCTCAAGATCCCGGTCGGGCCGCGAACGACGAGGCACCGTCGAGGTCGTCCGGTCAACCGTATCGGATTCGACCCGGCGGAGTTCAGACTGAGCCCGTCCCCGCGCCGTACTGGCCGCATCCGCCCACCCTTGGGGAGTAGATCCCACCACCATCAAGCCGGCCAGGACCAGCATGATCAAACGTTTCCTGTAAAGCGTGCGTTCCATGGATGTTATTGTCCTTGTGGTTGTGAAGCTCCCGGCGTGGTTCCTTCACCTGCACGGTCAAACCCTGCGGGCACGGGAATCAGTTCAAAAAGTGTGCGGGTATCGGGGTCGTAGCGATAATCGCGATCCATGGATACCGAGTACCGCTCGGAAATCACCTGCTGGAGAATCGCAAGTTCCATTTCCTTTTCCTGCTCAAGCAGGCTCAACACCCGGATCTGCTCGGTGGACAACTGGCGGGCGGCAACCAACCGGATGAACCGCTCCCGCTCCTCGGGATTCGCCACCGTCATAAAAACATTCTTCTCGAAAAGCTCCTCGATCGCTTCCGGGGTCGCTGACACCATGGTGTTTTCGGTGAGGGCCTGCCGGGCCACCAATTGATAGATCGTGCCGGAATCTTCGTCGAACTGATAATTCTCATCGGGGTTGATGGCAAACTCGTCCCGGAGTGATGCATTAAACCGGGCCACTTCAAGCTGCTTTTCCTCGATCAACCGGGAAATCACCGTCAGGTCCTCGGTCGCCCGGCTCCGGGCCATTGCAAACTGCATAAATTCCGCTTCCGCTTCTTCGCTTTCCATCCGCATGTGGGCCCGGGTCACGAAGCGAAGCGCGGGTTGCCCCTCTTCCTGAACCGTAATCGCTCCCGGACCTTGACCCGCCTTAACCGGCACGGCATGTCCCGTCGTTTCCTCCCCCGCCGGTTCCCGGTTCCGGCCAAACCAGGCCTGACCATCCGAAGGGATCAACATCAAGGCAACAACCAACCCGGCAAAGGCTTTTCGGCAATCCATCGTCATCGTCATCTTCAATCCTCTTTTCAAACGTTATCGGGCAGGGAATTTCAGCGGCAATCCACCCGGCATTCCCTGCAGGAAGGTTTGGAACCCTTCGGTGGATTTCCATAAATACCAGCGCCCCTCCGCCGGATCATACAAGGCAAGATCCGCCCGGCCGTCGCCGTCATAGTCCGCCGGTACGGGAATCGTCCCGGCAAAGCCGAACTGAACGGTGGTAAAGCCAAGGGTGGAGCGGAAGATGTACCACATGCCGGTGGGCGGATGATACACCGCGAGGTCGGCCCGGCCATCGCCGTCATAGTCTGCAGGAACCGGGATCGTGCCCGGGAAACCGAACTGGTCGGTAAAGAATCCAAGCGACGAACGGAAGATGTACCAAAGCCCCTGGCTGGCATCGTACACGGCGGTATCCGCGCGCCCGTCGCCGTCGTAGTCCGCAGGAACCGGCACCACCCCGGGATACCCGAACTGAATCGTGGTGAAGCCAAGCTGCGAACGGAAGATGTACCAGGTTCCACTCACATCATGGAACACCGCGATGTCGGTGCGCCCATCGCCATCGTAATCCGCCTGCACCGGCACCGTCCCTTGAAACCCGAACTGGGTGGTGGTAAACCCAAGACTGGAACGGAACAGATACCACATTCCTTCCGGCGGGAAGAACACCCCAATATCCCAGCGGCCATCGCCATCATAATCCCCGGCAACCGGAATCACCCCGGGGAATCCAAAGTTGACGGTGTAGGCTCCCGCCAGGCTCGCGAGGAAATTCCACACCCCGTTGTTAAAGATCGCCACATCCGCGCGACCATCGCCATCCACATCCAGACCCGCCTTGCTGTTGCGAACCGTCCGGATCAGTTGCACCAGGTTGTTGGTGGTGTTCGGATCAAATTCCGACCCGAGCGCTTGGGTTAGATTGGTCACCACAGCTCCCAGGGTCGAGGGAGTGGTCACCCGGAACTGGAACGTGGTCGCGACATTCACAGCCAGCATGGGAAAGACATGGGACACCGTGCCATTGCTGTGAATCCCGCCCGCCGAGGTGGAAACAAACGTCGCACCCCCAGGCAAGGTATTGGTCACCGTGACCTGAGTCGCTGCGCTCGGACCCCGGTTGCTCACCGTCACCACAAACGTCCACGGAAGTCCCGAGAGCGCCTGGTCGGGCTGCGTCCGCACCGAAACCGCAAGGTCGGCACTGAACGTGACCGGCGAGACAAGCACACTCGTGTTGTCGGCCGGGACGGCATCGAGGTAATCCGAGGCCGCGGTTACCGTGCTCGTCAGCGCACCCTCCGCTGTCGATGGCAAAAAGACCGGCAGCAGGAACGACTGAGAGCCGCCCACGATCACCTGAACGAGGTTGGTCACAAAAGGATCTGACGGCTCGACCTCTGGAGGTAGGCTCGCGCTGACCACAACATTCGTCGCCACGTTGGGCCCCCGGTTGGTAATGGTGATGCGGTAGATCATCCCCTCTCCGGCAATCACCGGGCCCATGATCTGCTGGGTAATCCCCAGATCGGACATGCGCAAGACCTCCACGGTGACCGTATCGTTCGCCGAACTGAACGGCGTGTTGCCCCCGTTGGACGAAGCATCAATGCCCGTCTGGCCTGATAAATACCCATCCGAGCCGTCCCATGCCCTTACCACCAGCGTTCCTCCCGGACCGTTCTGATTGGCATTTGGAACGAACCGGATCAACGCATTCGTGTCGAGCAGGGTCGCTGAACTGTCGGATACCGCAAAGAAACTGTTCCAGGTCGCCCCTTGGGTGGTCGAATACTGCCATGTCCCGATCAAGCCGCTTGCCCCAACCACGGCCAAACCCGGAGGATCATTGTCGAAGTCCGAGATCGGATTGCCTCCCGAGCTCGCGAGGATCGCCGCCACCGAAGCTCCGGTGTTGGTGAAATTGTTCTGAATAATGTCGGGCAACGCCATCAGTCCGCTCGCCGTTAACACCGGAGCTTGATTGACGAATGCCTGGGCCACAATGATCTGTCCGGTAGCCACCGCAGTACTGAACGGCGTGGTTCCCCCATTGACCACCGTACTTACCCCGGTACTTCCCGGTCCCTGAACCCCGGTTTGATCCCACGCCCGGAAGGTAAAGGTAGCCTGGCCGAAGAACCCGGGGTCGGGCACGAACCGGATGAAGTCCGAGGTATCCAGCAAAACCGCCGAAGCCGGGGTAACCGCCCCGAACGGAAGCCAGGTCGCCCCGCCGTTGATCGAGTACTGCCAAACTCCATTGGCATCATCGACTTCGACCACAGCCAGGCCTTCAAGAGCGCCCACATCGGCATCGGTAATCCGGTCCCCACCGGGACTGGCGATGATAAACACAACCTCATCACCGGGGCTGCTCACATTGTTCTCGGCTATCGTGGTCAGAAGAAACGTCACCGAATTGTCAAGGACCGGCGCATTGTTTGAAGAAATCATCGACACCGAGGCGATTGCGCTGTTCGTGCTGAACGGCGTCGAACCCCCGTTCACCGACACATCCACCCCACCTTCGCCATCGCTGCCCGCTGAACGGTCCCAGGCATGAAACTCGAGCGTTGCCGATCCGCCGAAATTCGGACTTGGCACAAACCGGACCAAAGCGTGATCCGGCAGCAAGACCGCCGCATCAAGGCTCGCCGGTCCAAGAACATTCCACAGTCCGCCCCCGTCCAGCGAGTACTGCCAAAGTCCAAAGCTGGTATCCACCGCGATCACCGCAATGCCCTGTGAATCGTTGACATCCGCATCGGTGATCGGAGTTCCCGCGCCCGCCAGCACATTGGAAATCGAATCGCCAGGGTTGTCAAAATCATTGACCCCAATCGGAGTGAACGTGAACGGGCCGGTCGGATCGAGCACCGGTGCATCATTGATGTCGACCACCTCCACCGTAACCGTCGCCGACATCGAACTGAACGCACTTGTTCCCCCGCCCGGTCCCGCATTGACCCCGGTCTGACCGCTTGTGCCGACCGTCAAATCCCAGCCGCGCACCACGATGTCCGCAAATCCAAACCACCCGGGATTCGGAATAAACCGCAACACCGCATCCTCATCGAGGAGTAGTGAACTCGCCAGACCAACCGCACCGATCGGGGCAAAACTCCCGCCCCCGTCCGTCGAATACTCCCAGACTCCGTCCGTATTGTTTCGGCCAATCACCGCAAAACCAACCGGGTCTCCGTCGATATCGATCAACGGTTGATTCGCGTTCTCAAGGATGTTGGAGATCGTCGTTCCCGGCGGGTTGAAGTCATTCTCATCCTGATTGTTGAGCGCGATCCCGGTCAGGTTGGTGAACACCGGTGCATCGTTGACCGGCAACACCACAATCCGGGCCAGCGCGACATTTGTGCTGAACGCCGTCGATCCCCCGTTGATCGAGGAATCCGCACCGGTATCCCCGTTTGCCCCCGAGGTCTGGTCCCACGCCCGGAACAGAAAGGTGTTGGTCCCGTTGTAATCAGGACTGGGCACGAACCGGATCCGCGCTGCCGGATTCAACAACACCGCCCCCGTTTCAAAGATGTCCCCGAACCCCGTCCAGGTCACCCCGCCATTGATCGAGTACTCCCACGCACCCCCGTTGTTATCCGGTTCGAACACCGCAATGCCGTCCACCGCTCCCGGATCGGGATCGAAAATCGGATCGCCCCCCGCACCTGTGGCGAGTATCGCCGCCACCGTCGCTCCCGTATTGGTGAAATCATCCTCAAGGATGTTCGGCAGCGTCATGTCCACCGAACTGTCCAACTCCGGCGCATCATTGACCTGAAACACCTCGATCGCCACCGTGCCTGTATCCGTGAATACCCCGCCCGCCCCCGTAAAGCCTTGGTCGCTTACAAACACCTGAAGGGTGTCAAACCCGAAAAAGTTCGGAAATCCCTGATAGACCAAACTGCCCAGTGCCACATTCAAATCTTCCAAACTCGCGGTCACTGTAACTCCGGTGGTGCCGTTTGCCCCTCCCGTAAACGTCAAGCCATTCGTGGATAAAAATGTCAGGGTGCCATTGGTTACCGATAAGGTAAGCAGCAACTCGCCCAACGGGTCCTCCCCCACATCCACATCGTCAACCGTGCCACCCAATCCAAGAAAGATCTCTTCGCCTTCATTCCCGTTGACGAAATCCGGAAGGTCGAGGGTCGGCGCATCGTTCGAGGCGAGGACCGTCACCACATGCACCACCGTGGTCGACAACGGCCCGCCCGTCCCGAAATTGCCAAGGTCGTTGACCTGGATGGTAATCGTATCCACACCATTAAAATCGAGCAGGGGAAGGTAAACCACCTGAGCCAGGGTATTCGTCATCAGAGAATACGGACCCCGGAACGTCGCGTTCGTCACCACGATCACCCCGCCCGTGGTTACCAGGGGATCACCCGCGGTGAACGTCAACCCGTTGGTTGGACCGATCACGATCGGACCGTTGGTCGCCGACAAACTGACTTGAAATTCATAGGCCCCGGGGTTGTCGAAGAGGTCCGGGTCGGTCACCGTGATCGGCATGGTGAGGAGAGTGTCTTCCCAAATCACATTGGTGAGCCCCGGCGGCAGGGCAATCACCGGCGCATTGTTGACGGGTGTAACCGTCATGCTCGTGCTCTCAACCGTCACCTGAGGGCCACCGGTACCATTGTGCCCGAGATCGTTGGCGGCAAATCCCACCGAGAAGGTTCCATTCGTATACAGCGCATTGCTGTACACCAGCGAGGAGATCGCCAGATTGATGTTGGTGATCCCCCCCTGCAACCAAAGCTCATTCGAGTTGTTGACGGTGGCATTGATGAACGTCACGCCTGCAGGCAGCGGCGTGGCGATCGATAAGACGCCGGCCGCTGGGGGCAACACACGCATCCGCATCGTCATATTGGACGCCCCGACATCCGGATCGGCAACCGAAACCGAGTTGAGCCCCGAAAACACAAACGGCGTTCCTTCCGGCGTCATGGCGATCGCCGGGAAGGTGATCACCGGAGCTTGATTGGTTTGAGCCCCCGCCTCCAGTCCAAATCCCCATGGAATCAAAGCGATCAAAGCCAAGCGAAAACAACGCGACAGCGTAAACATAGTCCTGCTCCAAATATCAGGGATTCCCCGGCTATTTGTCCCGGATTAAATCCCTAACTCCTCATAGTTGGAATTAAATGAAACTCCTGCCCTGAATGCAACCCCGAACTTGATAAACTTATTTACCACTCCTCCCGCCACGGCTTGACCCTTTTATCTCCAGTGCACATAGTTGTTCTTCGATCGCTCCCGGAGGACGTTTCCTTGAAGCCCATCTCACATTCTATTTTTTATCCTGCAACCCGCCTCGTTCTCTTGCTCATCGCCTGCGCCGCCCTCTTCGGCTCCGGATGCGCAACCGTACCCGAAACCGGCCGGCGCCAAATGATCCTCCTCTCCAAAAGTCAGGAAATGAGCCTCGGCCAATCCGCCTTTCAGGAAATCAAACAATCCGGCTCCATCAACAACGATCCCGAAATCAACGCCATGGTCCGGCAAGTCGGTGAACGAATCGCTGCCGTCGCCGACCTCCCCGGCGCCCAATGGGAGTTCGTCGTTTTCAACAACGATGAACCCAATGCCTTTTGCCTCCCCGGCGGAAAGATTGGCGTCCATACCGGCATCCTTCCCATCACCTTGAATGAAGCCGGACTCGCCACCGTGATCGGCCACGAAGTCGCCCACGCGGTCGCCCGCCACGGCGCGGAACGTATGAGTCAGGCCATCATGCTCCAAGTCGGAGCTGGCGCCGTCGCCGTCGCCACCGGCGAGGAGGATCCCGCCGTTCGCGCCCTCATCATGGCCGCCTATGGCCTCGGCACCACCCTTGGTGTCGCCCTCCCCCACAGCCGGAAACAGGAACTCGAAGCCGACCATATCGGCCTCATCTACATGGCCAAGGCCGGCTACGACCCCGGCGAGGCCGTCCACTTCTGGCAGCGCTTCGCCGACTACAACCGGGCCCGCGGTGGAGCCACCCCCTGGTTCCTCCGCACCCATCCCGTCGACCGCGACCGCATCCGCGCCATCGAACGGCTCCTCCCCGACGCCTACCGGTACTACCGGCCCTCTGGCCGCTGAAGCCCTCGCCAGCTTACAACCACCGCTTCCACTTGAACAACCCCACCATGCCCGCTACGCAAGTCGCCACAAAAATCCAGAACCCTTCCGGATACATCCAGCTCCACGCCAATTCCGGAAACCGCTCGAAGTTCATCCCGTACACCCCGGCAAAAAAGGTCAGCGGAATAAAAATGGTGGCAATGATCGTCAGAACCTTCATCACCTCGTTCGTCTTCAGGCTGATGCTCGACAGGTATAAATCCAACATCCCCATAATCACGTCTCGGTAGGACTCGATGGTATCGATCACCTGAATCGTATGGTCGTAGACATCCCGGAGATAGACCCCCGTCGAGCCCTGAATCAATCCTGCCTCGTTACGCTGAAGTGCCCCCAGAACTTCCCGCAAAGGCCAAACCGACTTGCGGAGGATCACCAGATCCCGCCGGTGCTGATGAATCGCCGCCAAATCCTCCGCCTGCGGTTTGCTCACCAGCCGGGTTTCCATCGTCTCGATCTCTTCTCCCACCACTTCCAACAACTGAAAGTAATGGTCGACCACCGCATCGATCAAGGCATAGGCAAGATAATCCACCCCGCCCAGACGCATCTTCGGCCCCCCCTTGCGCAAGCGATCCCGAACCGGTTCAAAAACATCCCCCGCTTTCTCTTGAAAGGTAATCAACACGTCCTGCCCAAGAATCATGCTCACCTGCTCATTCGCCATCCCCCGGACCTCCCGGCTCACAAACATCCGCAGCACCACAAACAGTTTGTCCCCGTAATCCTCCAACTTCGCCCGTTGGTTTGTATGAACGATGTCCTCCACCGCCAGCGGATGAATCGAAAATCGTTTCCCCAACGCCTCCATCAAACCCACATCATGGATGCCGTCCACATTCAGCCATAACTTCCCCCCCTCCGCCAACAAACCGTCCAGGTCCTCCACCCGCTCCACCACCTTCTCCTCGCATCGGGTGTCGTGATAGACCATCGCCGTCATCCGCGCCGGTTCAGTTACCGGTTCCCCCACATACACCAAAGAACCCGGCGACAAACCGACCGGCTTCGCCCGGGTCGGGCTCGACAAACCCAGCGTCCGCCGCAACTGCCGACGGGCTCGACGTCCCCACCGGCGACCGGTTTTAACCAACGAATCGAAAGGCGGTGTAGCTGTCATTGCATCTCCTCATGGGAAGACTTCCTTTCCCTCGCCCTTGCGTCAAGTCCCTTGCATCCGCAAAAATTGCCCTTACAATCCCCGCCCTGGAACCAAACCGTTCATGTTTTATCTCACCGAAAAACCCATCGACACGCTGGCCCTGCGCCGCCACCTCGACTCCACTCAGCTCGGAGGAATCGTCATCTTCGAAGGTGTGGTGAGAGATCGTCACGACGACCGCACCGTCCGTCATCTCCATTACGAGGCCGCTGAACCTCTCGTCGCCCCGGTGTTCGAAGCCATTGCCGCCGAAGGCATCCGCCGCCATGGCCCCGCCACCATTGCCGCCGCCCATCGCGTAGGCATCCTTGTCCCCGGTGAAACCGCCGTCTGGATCGGCGTCGCCACCCCGCACCGTACCGCCGCCTTCGACCTTTGCCGCTTCCTCATCGACACCATCAAGGAACAACTTCCCGTCTGGAAAAAGGAAGTCTATACCGACGGGGAAGGCCATTGGGTCAACTCGCCCTGAGCCAGCCTACCCCTCCAACAACCCCGACCCCTCAAGCACCCGCTCCACCGCCGTTACCTCCGGATCAATCACCGGAAGCTCGGGCAACCGTCCCGCAATCTTCCCCGCGTCCTTCAAACCGTTCCCCGTCAACAGGCACACCATCCGTTCGTCCGGATCCAACCTCCCCGATGCCGCAAGCGCCTTGATCCCCGCCCACGCTGTCGCCGACGCCGGCTCAGTAAAAATCCCCGCCACCGAGGCCAGTTCCCGTTCTGCGTCCAGAATCGCCTCGTCCGCGACCGCTACCGCCTCCCCTCCCGTCTCCAGCACCGCCCTTACCGCCGCCAAGCCATCCCGCGGCGCATCCACGGAAATCGAATCCGCCAGCGTCTTCGCCGACACCGTCTCCACCTCGACCGAACGCCAGTCCATTGTCGTCAAAGCCCCCCCTTCACTCCGCAACCGCTCCACCGTTCGCGTCACCGCCGCGCTTCCTGCCGCCTGCGCCGCGTCAATCTTCGGCATCCGGTCAATCAATCCCACCCGCAGTAAATCCCGGAATCCTTTCCAGATTCCGCTGATGATGTTTCCATCCCCCACCGGCACCACCACCCGGTCCGGGGCCACCCCTCCCAACTGCTCCCAGATCTCAAAACTACAGGTCTTCTTCCCTTCCCGCGTAAACGGATTCGCCCCCGTGTTCCGGTTGAACCACCCATACGCCTTGCAGGTCTTCGTACACAAGTCGTACGCATCATCATAGGTTCCCCGCACCGCAATCACCGCCGCCCCGTACGCCCGGAGCTGAAGCAACTTCGCCGGCGGGGCCGACTCCGGAACAAACACCACGCACGCCTGCCCCACACTCGCGCAAAGCCCCGCAATCGAACTCCCCGCATTCCCCGTCGATGCCCCCGCAATCACCCTCGCCCCCGTCTCTCGCGCTCTTACCAGCGCGATCGCTCCCGCCCGGTCCTTGAACGACGACGTCGGGTTCATCCCGTCATCCTTGATCATCACCCCCCGCAACCCCGCCCGTTCCCCCAGCCGGTTCGCCTCATAAAGTGGCGTACATCCCACCCGCAACGGCGACGCCAGCGACACATCCCTCACCGGAAGCAAAGGCAAATAACGGAACACATCCCGTCGACCCGATGTCCACAACCGGCCCGCCTCCGCGAGATCCCGAAGCATGTCGTAGGCATACACCACCTCCAGATTCCCCCCGCAGACCCCGCACGCCATGTCCTCTCCAAGGCTCTCCGACCCGTGGCCGCACCGCAAACACTGAAAACCAGTCATATACATCGTCGTGCTCCCGGCTCGCCCCTTCGCCCCCTCAGGGGAAAATGTGCGTCCCCGCCTTTTCCTTCAAGGCCTTTTCCATATCCTGAGGACGCGTAATGATTACATGTTTTCCCCCGTGCTCGAGAAAATCCAGCGCCGCCTCCACCTTCGGCTTCATACTCCCCTCCCCGAAATGCCCCTCCTCGAGGTACCGCCGCATCTCCCCGGCCGACACCCGGCTCAACGCCTTCGCCTTCGGGGTTCCGTAATGCAACACCACATTCCGAACCCCCGTCGAGATCATAAAAATATCCGCCCGCAGATGCCGGGCCAGCAAACACGAGGCCAAATCCTTGTCGATCACCGCTGGACACCCCTCAAGAATTCCGTCGCGGGTGCGCGTCACCGGAATCCCGCCCCCTCCCAACGCCACCACCACCACCCCTGCGTCCACCAAACTCTTGATCACCGGCTCCTCGATAATCGCCTTCGGCTGTGGCGACGCCACCACCCTCCGCCATCCCCGCCCCGCATCCTCCTTCATGCTCCAACCCTCCGTCGCCATGTGGCGTTCCGCGTCCTCCCGCGAATAAAACGGCCCGATCGGCTTTGTCGGATTCCGGAACGCCGGATCGTTGCGGTTCACCACCACCTGCGTCACCACCGCCGCCACCTTCCGGCTCACATGCTGACGCCGCAGCTCATTCCGCAGCGTCTGCGCGATCTGATAGCCAATCGCTCCCTGCGTATCCGCCACACAACTTTCCAGCGGCACCTGGTGAAGCACGCCCTTTGCCAGCTCCGACCGCAGCAGGATAAACCCCACCTGCGGACCGTTCCCGTGCGTAATCACCACCCGGTACCCCCGTCGCACCAGATGCGAAATATGGTGGCAGGTCTCCCCCGCCGACCGGTACTGGTCCAGCACCGTCATCTTCCGCGGGTTCTTGATCAGCGAATTCCCGCCGATCGCCAGAACCACCAACGGTTGTTGCTTTGCCCCGCTCATCATCCACCTCGAAGGGTTGAAATTACCGTTGCCGCAACACGCCTTCCCGGATGCGCGCCCTCACCACCTCCGCCGGATTCTTGAACCGCGCCGCCAGCATCATCGCCGCGATGATGTACGGCTTCCAGCCCGCCTCCCGGTACGTCCGGATGCGGTACCGCTCAAACACCGACCCGTCCACTTCCCCCTCCCGGCACGAAACCCCGGTGATGTCCGCAGGCAGACAATGCATGTACAACGCGTCCCCGTTCCGTGTCTTCGCCATCCGGTCCTCCGTGCACGTCCAATCCCGGTGGTTCGCATTCCGGGCCAGCGCGTGCTGCTCCAACTCCTTCAATCCCGTTTGATCCCCCAGCTTCAGCAGCTCCGTCCGCCGTCCCATCACCTCAAACGGCGCCCACGACTTCGGATATACGATGTCCGCCTGGTCAAACGCCTCATCCATCGAGTGCGTCACCGAGAACGACCCCCCGTGAGCCGCTCCCTGCTTCGCCGCCAGCGCTTCCACCTCCGGAATCAAATTGTACCCTTCCGGATACGCCAGTCGCACATTCATCCCGAAACGCGTCATCAAACCGATGATCCCCTGCGGCACCGACAACGGCTTCCCATAGCTCGGTGAATACGCCCACGTCATCGCCAGCGTCTTCCCCTTCAGCGCCTCCAGCGACCCGTACGTTTCATTCAACCACGCCAGATCCGCCATCGCCTGCGTCGGATGGTCCACATCGCATTGCAAATTCACAATCGCCGGACGGCACGGCAGCACCCCGTTCGCAAAACCGTCATCCAGCGCCTCCCCCACCTCCTTCATATACGTGTGGCCCGCCCCCAGATACATATCATCGCGAATGCCAATCACCTCGGCGAGAAACGAAACCATATTCGCAGTCTCCCGAACCGTCTCCCCGTGGGCAATCTGCGACTTCCCCTCATCCAGATCCTGCACCGCCAACCCCAGCAGGTTCGCCGCCGACGCAAACGAAAACCGCGTCCGCGTCGAGTTGTCCCGGAAAATCGAAACCGCCAACCCCGAATCGAAACATCGCAGCGACCGGTTGCTCCCATGCACCCCCTTCAACGCCGACGCCAACTCCAACAGCCGGATCAAATCCTCCCCTGACTTGTCCCACGTCAGCAGGAAATCCTTGCCGTACAACTCCGAGGCCCCCGCCGCCACCGCGTCCAGACTCGCTTCCACCTTGCTCATACCTTTAATCTCATTCATGTCTTATCTCCCACGACTCGTCGTATCGACTGCGGGCTTCTCCCGCAACCCAAGCCGAAGCCCTGCTGCCCCCACCGGGGCATTCATGCGCATCCAGCTTGAACGCTCATTCGCGTTATCTTTCTCCTCATCAATCTAACCGAATTCCAACGCCGTGAAAGCAAACCCCGCCGGGAACTCCCATGATGTTAAGCTAAGCAAAACCCCGATACCCTTTCGGCTTGGTTTCCCCGCGAAACCCCATCAAACTTCCCCCCAGAGGAAAACCATGAACGGACCCATCGGCTCCATCTTCGACATCTACCGCATCGGCAAGGGCCCCTCCAGCTCCCACAGCATCGGCCCCCAGCGCGCCGCCCGCATCTTCCGCGAACGCCTCCCCCAGCCTCCCGATCGCATCGAGGTCGAACTCCGCGGCAGCCTCGCCGAAACCGGCAAAGGCCACCTCACCGACCAAACCATCAGCAACGAACTCGCTGGCCTTCCCCATCACGTCATCTGGAACACCCAAGCCCCCACCCCCCGCCATCCCAACACCCTCCTCCTCCGCGCCTACGCCGCCTCCGGCGATCTCCTCCTCGACTGGGAAGTCTACAGCGTCGGCGGCGGCGCCCTCGAAGACGCCCACGGCCCCGTCGGCTCCATCTCCTCCATCCGCTATCCCTTCTCCGGCATCACCGAAATCCTCGCCCACTGCGAAAAAAACAACCTCACCCTTTGGCACCTCGTCGCCGAAATCGAAACCGACCCCTGGCCCCGTCTCGACACCATCTGGAACGCCATGCGGGCCAGCGTCGAAGCCGGACTTGAAAGCACCGACATCCTCCTCCCCGGCTCCCTCAAACTCGCCCGCCGCGCCCACACCACCTGGCTCCGCGGCCAGAACCTTCAAAGTCCCCAGCGCGACATCGCCCAACTTTCCGCCTTCGCCCTCGCCGTCGCCGAAGAAAACGCCGCTGCTGGCACCATCGTCACCGCCCCCACCTGCGGCCCCGCCGGCGTCCTCCCCGGCCTGCTCTACTACTTCGAAGAAATCAAGCGAACCCCCCGCAAAGAAATCCTCCGCGCCCTTGCCACCGCTGGCCTCTTCGGATCCGTCATCCGCGCCAACGCCTCCATCTCCGGAGCCGAAGTCGGCTGCCAGGGCGAAATCGGATCCGCCTGCTCCATGGCCGCCGCCGCCGGCTCCCAACTCCAGGGCGGATCCCTCCACCAAATCGAATACGCCGCCGAAATCGGCATGGAACATCACCTCGGACTCACCTGCGACCCCATCGAAGGCTACGTCCAAATCCCCTGCATCGAACGCAACATGACCGCCTGCCTCCGCGCCTTCGAGTGCGCCTCCTTCTCCCTCCTCACCGACGGCAAACACCTCGTCAGCTTCGACGACGTCATCGACGTCATGTACCGCACCGGCCTCGACATCCAAAGCGCCTACCGCGAAACCGCCCGCGGCGGCCTCGCCGACCTCTGGCGCCGCCGCGCCGCCTCCCCCACCTTCCCCATCCCCTGAACCCTCAATTCTCAAAACCTCTCACTCTAACTCTTACTCTTAATCTTAATCTTAATCCCCCCTCCTCAGCCTTCAGCTTTCATCCCTCACCCCTCTCCTCACCCCTCCCTCAGCCTTCAGCTTTCATCCCTCATCCCTCTCTTCATCCCTCATGACCCCCGACCACTACGCCACCCTTGGCCTCCACCGCCACTGCACCCAAGACGACATCCGCGCCGCCTACCGCTCCCTCGTCAAACAGCATCATCCCGACCTCCAACCTTCCGCGTCTAAAACCTCCTACGCCATCCACGCCATCAACCAAGCCTACGCCATCCTCAGCGACCCCATCCTCCGCCGCGACTACGACCAATCCCTCCCACCCATTCCCTCCCCCGCCCCCCCCCCCCCCCCCCTTTCCCGACCTCCGCCAAGCGGCCCCCCCCCCCCCCCCGCCCGCCGCAACGCCGGAATCCCATACTTGCAGCCCAGAAAGACCCCTTTGACATTGACATCAAAGGTCAGATCCCACACGGCCAACTCGGTGTTGATGGCGTCGTCGTCGCGCGCATGGCTGATGCCGGCGTTGTTGAAGAGCACATCCAACTTGCCAAAGGTCGTCTCTGCAAAGCGGATCATGGCTTCGG
>DAOLCW010000002.1:79753-100085 GCA_035327665.1 Kiritimatiellia bacterium | reverse complement strand
GTTCCGGGGGGGAAAGGGCTTGGGGGGTGGGGGGGGGGGGGATGTGGGGGGGGGTGGCGGGTCGGGCGGAGGCCCGGCTGATTTTGTTGAAGAGGTCGTGACGGAGGGCTTGTTCGTCGAGCCCGAGGTTCTCGGCGGCCCGGCGGAGAAGCTGATCCTGATAGATGGCGGTGGGGGCGAGGGAAATGGTTTCGAGGGCGGCGGCGGAGGCGCGAAGGAGGTCGGCGTCGCTGGCGGCCTTGGGGTCGGGGAGCATGGTATGAATGAGGAAGTCGAGGGCGGGCTTGGCTTGGTCGAGGTAAGGAGTGAGGGAGGCGGGGCCGGCGCGGCGGAGGAGGGTGTCGGGGTCGTCGCCCTCGGGGAGGGCGGCAATGTTTACGGCGAGTCCGGCCGCGATGAGGGTGTTCATGGAGCGGAGGGCGGCTTTTTGTCCGGCGGCGTCGCCATCGAGGACGAGGGTGACGGAGTCGGCGCAGCGTTTGAGGACGCGGGCATGATCCTCGGTAATAGCGGTTCCCTGGGCGGCGATGGCGTGGGGATAGCCAGCGAGATGGCAGCGAATGACGTCGATCTGGCCTTCGCAAAGGAGGGCATTCTGGCGTTCGAGGATGGGCTTTTTGGCGAGCCAGAGGCCGTAGACGAGGCGGCTTTTGCGGAAGACGGGGGTTTCCGGGCTGTTGACGTATTTGGCCTGGCGATCGTCGCCGGGGAGTAAACGTCCGCTGAACCCGACGATTTGGTTCATTTCGTCTTTGATGGCGAAGAGGAGGCGTCCACTGAACCGGTCGTACCAGGAGCCGCGCTCGCTTTTGGCGATGACGCCAGCTTTGACGAGGACGGGCGAGGGGACATTTTCCTTGCGGGCCCAGTCGGCGAGGCGCTGGAAGTCGAAGGGGCTGTAGCCGATGTCGAAGGGATCGACGGCGGCTTCGAGGTCGCGTTCGCGGAGGTAGTCGCGGGCGGGGGCAGCGTCGGGGGCGTGGAGGAGCTGGTCGCGGTAGTAGCGGGCAACTTTGGCGAGGGCGATGGTGATGGCATCACGGAGCTTGGCTTCCTCGGGGTTGGCGCCGTGGCCGGGATTCAGTTCCACGGAGAGGCCGGCGCGCTGGGCGAGGAAGCGGGCGGCCTGGATGAAGTCGACGTTTTCCTGCTTCATGATGAAGCTGAAGACGTCGCCGCCAGCGCTGCAACCGAAGCAATGGAAGCTTTGGCGATTGGGGTTTACATTGAAGGATGGGGTTTTCTCGTTATGAAAGGGGCAGAGACCGAGAAAGCGTCCGGCGCGGCGCTTGAGCTGGACGTAGGAGCCGATGACGTCGACGATGTCGCTGGCATCGCGGATTTTCTCGATGTTTTCCTTGAAGTCCCGGTCATCCATGGGCGGTTGCTTTCCGGAGGCGAACCGGTGGGAGGTTATTCATCGAGCAGCCAGGGGATGTCGAGGTCGAGGTCGCGTTTCCATTCCTGGAGCCGCCGGTCGATGTAGAGGTCTTCGTCGTCCTGCTCGGGAATGCGGAGGGCGGGGAAGCGGTCGCTGAGGCGTTGATGGGCGGGCTGGATGAAGCGTTCGATGGCGGCTTGAGATACCGAGCCCTGAAGGAGGGCTTGCACGCCTTCGGACGGGGCCTTGGAAAGGAGGAGAAGAGCGACCGAGCAGAAGATAAGGTAGCGGCTGAGCCCGAAGAGGGCCCCGCCATAGATTTCGAGTTTGCCGCGGAAGGAGAAGTCGAGGACGAAATGGAGGATCCAGCGGATGACCCCGAGAAGGATGTAAAGGACGATGAGGAGGGCGACGAAGCTAATGACGAACATTTCATGGGTGGGGATGCCTTTTTCCTCGGCGAAGGCGTTGGCGGCGAGGGGGGCGAGGAGCCAGGCGAGGTAGATCGCGGCCACGAAGGTGATGAGGCGGGCAAGTTCGCCGGAGAGGCCGCGGCGGACGCCGCCGATCAGTCCGACGAGCAGGATGATGGCGACGGCGGCATCGACGGGGTTAAGCCATGAGGGGAGGTAGTTCATGCAGGGGATAGAGTAAAAGGGGGGGGGCGATCCTTCAAGCCGGGTTTTCGATGGTGGTGAGGATCGTTTTCTGGTTCGATGGGTCTGTGTTGGCAGCTTGGACGTCCAAAATCGAACCGGCAACCTGGCGTGCGTTGGCCAGGATGGGAGGATTTGCCCTGATTCTTGGCGGCAGCGTGGCGATATTGCACTTCACGGGCTGGTACAAGAAATTCAATCCGGATGATTTGGTTGTGTGGGTCGGTGGATGGGGATGGAAAGGGATGGCCGCACTGGCGGGCCTTGCCATCATCACCCCGATCATGATGCTTCCGCGATGGCCGATCGCGGTGACGGCGGGGTTGTTGTACGGGGTTCTGGCGGGGGCTTTGTTCGCCACGTTCGCCTCAGCGCTCGGTGCCTTGGTCCATTACTACTTGAGCCGTAACCTGCTTGCGCCCATGGCTCGCCGGGCGCTCGTCCGATATAAACTCGACAAGGTGATTGTCCCCAAGCCTCGGCAATTCCTTCTCGTGTTTATGTTCCGGGTAATTCCCTTTACGAGCTTTACCCTTACCAATCTGGTTTCCGGGGCGCTTCGTTTTCATAGCAGCCGGTTCTTCTGGGCGAGTTTGATCGGCATGTTTCCGACCTCTTTGATGTTTGCCGCGGGTGGACGCGCATTGACCGACCCGGGGTGGGAATTTTATGGTGCGCTCGCGTTGATGGTGGCGGTGAGCAGCGTTGGAATCCTGCTGGCGGGAAGGGTGGTCGGCCCGTTTCTGGCCTTTCTCAGGCAGAGGCCCCGGGATGTGCCGCACATGGCAGACGAAGCCGGGGGCGGCGACCGCTTGAACCCCGCGTCGGATTAAGGCATACTTTCCGGGATGGTGAATCGACGCGCAACCGGAGGCGATGTGAACAAGCAAAGGCGAAACTATTCTGGGGAAGACGAAACGTTGGCATCCGGGTCCCTGCGGAGGGGGCAAAACGGAGCAACCTTGCGGCGGCGGGGTAGTCGAGTGGGTTTGACCCTGATCGTCGCGGGTCTGCTGGGAGGGATCGCCGATGTGGAGGGCCAGCAACGACCCCAGGTTCAGGTTTCGGAGCCGCAGGGGGTCACGCTTGCCATTTACGACGAGGGGTTTGCACTGGTTAATGAAGCCAGGCGGGTGACGTTGACGGCAGGGGAAAGCGAGTTGGTGATCCGCCAGCTTCCAGCCCGGCTGGATGTGGCAAGCGCGCATCATTCGATGACGGCGCGAGGCCCGGATTTCGTGGTCACGGACAAGCGGCTTCTCTACGACCTGATGGATGCGGCGTCGTTGTGGAGGAGGCTTGAAGGCCATCCGGCACGAATTGCGGCGGGGGCCCACAGCGCGACGGGAATGGTTCGATTGATCGGGCGTCCGGGCGTGCCTTCGCATGTTGCCCTGGAGACGCGCAACGGGGTCAGTGGCTTTCCTGAACCGGCTATCACCTCGTTCATGGTGGATGCCGGCCAGACGTTAGCCTACCCGGAGCCGACGATGTTGTGGGGGGTGCAAACGCGGCAGGAGGGTCCGAGGAATTTCCGGTTGTCGTATCGCACGGAAGGGCTTTCCTGGCAGGCGTTCTACGATGTCATTCTGGACAGTGAAGGGCGGCAGGCGGATTTTCTCGGCAAAGTCGAGTTGAACAACCAGTCGGAAGGGCGATTTGAAGAAGCGCGGATTCGCCTGGTGTTAACCGAGCGGGGGTTGACGGGGAATCCGGTGGCGGTGCTGACCGGGGCGCGAAGTCCGGAGAACCGTGCGATGCGCTATGCTTACGGTTCGACGGCGCCGGTGCTTGAGCAAGCGTTGGCGGGGTTGGCGCCGGTGGAGGTGTTTGAACTTCCTCGCCCGACGACTTTGGGAGCGGGGGAAACGGTATTTATCCAGTTCACTTCAGCCACAGCGGTTCCGGTGCGGCGGTTTTACGTATATGACGGGGTTAAATTTGATCGTTTTCAGCGGAACCGGAGGAATGACTGGAGTTATGGTACCGAGTCACATTCGACGGTGGATGTTCATTTAGAGTTTGATAACACGACGGCAAACGGGTTGGGGCAGGGATTGCCACCGGGGAGGCTGAGGTTGTTTGCAACGCGCGGGGACGGGGCGATGGATTTCCAGGGGGAGGCCCAGATGCTGCCGGTACCGGCAGATGCCTCGGGGAATGTGCGGATCGGCCCGGCCCGGGGTCTGATTGGAGAGCGGGAACGGACGGGCTATGTGGAGATTCGTCCGCTTCATGAGTACGAAGAAAGTTTCGAGATTCGTTTGTTCAACACAACCGACACGGATGCGGAGGTCCGGGTGGTGGAGCATCTTTATCGTTGGCATGATTTTGAGATCGTACGGGCGGATACGGAATTCACCCGCGCGGGGGACCAGACGATCGAATTCCGTCCCGAGGTCCGGGCGGGGTCGCGCAGGACCATCGGTTACACCGTTCGCTACCGCTGGTGATGCAACCGAACGCCCGCCAATTTGGATGGGCTCTCGGACAAGCCTTTCTCCTGCTTGTCGCGGTGCAAGCGACCGGGCAGCCGGTCGAGGCGAATCGGATGAGCACACGAATCACGCTGGCTCCAGGATGGACGTTGATTCAGGAGCAACTGGAGATCCCGTTTACATCGACGAATCAGACGGTACTGGCGCGACTGATCGAAGGCGCGGATCCGGCATCGATCGCCTGGCAATCTGCGCGCCGGGGAAGGGTGCAGGCTGAGAGCTGGAAGGTGGTTGATTCGGTTCAACACCCGGAGTCAGCGGGAGGGGGGCGGCAAAGGGAAGCGACAGGGTGGCGGGAGATCACGGATTTGAAAGGGGACGCCCCCCGGGTGTTTGCGGAGCCGGAGGGCGTACTTGTCGAGTTCTCGGCACCTTGGCCGGGTCGCCACCGAGTGACCCTGTCTTATCTGGTCGGCGAATGGACCCATCACGTGATGTATCATCTTGCGGCAAGGGGGGATCTCATTGATCCGGAAAGTTCGATGACCTTGGATCTGGAGGGGTGGTTGGAAATAGAAAATCCGACGACTCGAGAACTTACGAATGTCTCGATCCTTTTGATCGCGGGAGAGGAGGCGAATGCGTCCCTTCCGGCCAGAGTTGCCCGAGGATTTTTGGACTTGGATCCGGAGAGTCCGTTGGCTGACTTGTGGCGCGATCCGGATCCCCTCCCCGGGGTTTTGAGGCCCTATCCAATCGCAACCTCGGTGAATTTACCGGGGGGATCGAGCACGGCGATCCCTTTGGCTTCTGCTGAGCGCCGTCCGGTGCGCCGGGTGTACACGGTGGAAAGTGAGCGTATCCCTACCGACATTCGTGGCCCGGGATTTCCACTCCGGCAGACGTTGGTGATTCGGAACGATCGCTCGTTAAGCGAGGGTCGTGCTCTCCCGCCGGGGAGGGTCATGATTTATCACGGGGCGATGCGGTCGTTGTTGCTCCGTGAATCACGAAGCGGGCATATTCCGCCGGACGGGGAGTGGAGCATTGAGTTGGGACCGGTTCCCGAATTGCGGATCTCCCGAAGAAGCCGGGGCCGAATTCCTTCGGCGGCAGGATTCGTAGAATCCACGTGGGAACTGCTGCTTGAAAATGAATCGCCAAGAACGTATCCGGTGGAGATACGCGAACGACCGCCGCTGACGCTTTCGTGGACGATCAGCCGATCGAACCGTGCGTTTGAACAACGGGACCGGTTTCTGGTTTTCCAGGCGTCGGTTGGGCCCCGCTCGCAGTTTCCCATCGAATACACCTTGCGGGTTCGTGAGCCGGGAATGATGTCGGGCGGCCAGCCCTGATACGAAAGGGACTTCCGATGGTCGATCAAGTTATGATGGTGTATGTGACGGCGAGTTCGGCGAATGAGGCGGAGGCGTTGGCGACGACCATGGTGTCGGCCCGGCTGGCCGCGTGCGCCAACCTTCTGGGAACCATTGAGTCGGTGTACTGGTGGGAGGGGAAGGTTGAGCGTGGAGGGGAGGTGGCGTTGTTGTTCAAGACGACGGCTTCCCGGCTTACGGAATTGACTGAAGCGATCAAGAGGCAGCACAGCTACACAACCCCATGCGTGGTTGCCTGGCGGATCGATGAGGGGAACCCGGACTTTCTCAATTGGGTTCGGGAGGAAACCGGATTGGGCAGTCTTTAGTTCCGGGTGCGCATGAGCAGATAGAGGAGGGTGAGGATGGCCTGGACGGCGGCAGCCACATAGGTGAGGAAGGCGGCATTGAGGACCTTGCCGGCATGAGGCATTTCGGCGGCGGTCACGATGCCGGATCGGACCATCAACTGCTTGGCCCGGGCGCTGGCGTCCCACTCCACGGGCAAGGTGACGATGGAGAAGGCAACGACTCCGATGAACAGCCAGAATCCGAGTTGCATGAGAAAGGGCATGCTGACGGCGGCGCCGATCACGAAGACGGGAATGGCAAGTTGGCTGCCGAAACTGGTTACGGGCACGAGCACCGAGCGGAGGGCGAGGGGGGCATAACCGTGGGCTTTCTGGAGGGCATGGCCGGCTTCGTGGCAGGCCACGCCGATCGCGGCGAGGGAATCCGAGTGATAGACCTGCGGGGACAGCCGCAAGGTGTTGGTGCGGGGGTCAAAATGATCGGAGAGGAAGCCCTGGACCGGCTCGATTTTCATGTCGTGAACGCCTTCATAAGCGAGCATCCTCTGGGCGGCCTCGGCCCCGGTAATGCCGGAACGGGCGGCGAGTCGGGAGTACTTCTTGAAGGTATGCTTGGTCATGTAGCTGGCCCACAAGGCCAACAAGAGCCCGGGGGCGGCAATCAGGAAATAGATCGGGTCAAAAATCATGGTGAATCCTCCGTTTGAGTTACTAACCTAGTCGCTCTTCATAGACAGTCAAGCCGATGTGATGTTCAGCGGGGGGTGTCAAATCCATCGACGCGGCCCGGTGAAATGGTCTATACTACACCGAAATGAATGGAGCGTGACATGAGTCAGGAATTGGAAACGAAAAACATGGCGGTTTATTGCGACTTTGAGAATATCGCCCTCGGGGTCCGGGACGCCAACTACGAACGGTTTGATATCAGCAAGATCCTCGAGCGGCTTTTGCTCAAGGGAAGCATCGTGGTGAAGAAGGCGTATTGCGACTGGAGCCGTTACAAGGAATTCAAGGGGGTGATGCACGAGGCGTCCTTTGAATTGATCGAAATCCCTCACGTGCGGCTGTCGGGAAAGAATTCGGCGGACATCCGGATGGTGGTGGATGCGCTCGACCTTTGCTACACCAAGGAGCACGTTGATACGTTTGTGATTGTCAGCGGCGACAGCGACTTTTCGCCGTTGGTAAGCAAACTACGGGAAAACAACAAGATTGTCGTCGGGGTGGGGGTGAAGAATTCGACCTCGGACCTGCTGATCGCGAACTGCGACGAGTTCATCTATTACGACGATCTGGTGCGGAAGCAGGCCCCGCGGGCGAGGGCCCGGCGGGCTCCGGTCAAGAAGGCGTCGAGTTCCGGAACGGCCGCTCCGGCCGCTGCGGCCCCGAAGTCCGATGCCCCGGGAAGTGAAAAGCGTCAGGAGGCATTTGATTTTGTAGTGGAGACGTATGAGGCGTTGATCGAGGAACGGGGCGAAGGGGAGAACATCTGGGGGTCGATGGTCAAACAGACGTTGAAGCGTCGTCAGCCCGGGTTTAGCGAGTCCTATTATGGTTTCCGGACGTTCGGTGAACTTCTCGAACAGATGGAACAGCAAGGGATGCTGGAGTTGGAGCGGGACGACAAGTCGGGCGGTTTCATTATCAAGAAATGCAACGAGGACTAGGTCCGGAGTAACGGGCCTTCCCTCCCAACCACGAAAGGACGAACATGAAGCTGAAATGCCGCATCAAGGATTTCCGGGTCGGGGAGAAGAAGAAGGTGGATCTGGCCAAGTGGTCGACGGCGATAAAGCCTTTGTACAGCTCGGGGAAGGACTACCGGAAGCTGCTGGGGCAATCGACGGAGGAGTTGAGCGAGTTGCAGGAGCTGTTGTATGCCCATGACCGGTATGCGCTGCTGCTGGTGTTCCAGGCGATGGATGCGGCCGGCAAAGACGGGGCGATCCGGCATGTGATGTCAGGGGTGAACCCTCAAGGCTGCCAGGTGTTCAGCTTCAAGCAGCCGAGCGCGGAGGAATTGGACCACGACTTTCTTTGGCGCACTCACAAGGCGATGCCGGAACGGGGGCGGATCGGGATTTTTAACCGTTCCTATTATGAGGAAGTGCTGATCGTGAAAGTGCACCCAAAGATTCTCGACCGGCAGCAACTTCCGGAATCAGCCCGGGCCCGGGATGCGTTTTGGGCGGATCGTTACCGTTCGATCGTCGATTCGGAGCATCACCTGTACCGGAACGGAACGCGGATTCTCAAGTTTTTCCTTCATGTGTCGAAAGAGGAGCAGCGGAAGCGTTTTCTATCCCGGATTGACGAACCGGAAAAGAACTGGAAATTCAGCATCTCCGATGTGGAGGAGCGGAAGCATTGGGACACCTACATGAAGGTGTATGCTGATTGCCTTTCCGCGACGAGTACGGAGGAGGCGCCGTGGTATGTGGTTCCGGCCGACGACAAGCGGAACGCCCGGCTGCTGATCTCCCAGATCATTCTGGAAACCCTTTCCGGGTTGAAGATGTCGTATCCGAAGGTCAGCGCGGAACGGAAACAGGAGCTTCAGGAGATCCGGAAACGGCTGGCCGGGGAAGCGGAGTAATTTTGCCAAGCGGCAGGGAGTTCAAAAGGCTTGCGCGGGGGAACTTGCTTTGCTAGGTTGCGCTCTTTCGTTGGGGCGGTAGCTCAGCTGGGAGAGCGTCGCGTTCGCAATGCGAAGGTCGAGGGTTCGATCCCCTTCCGCTCCACCATTAAAAACCCGCAAAAACCTCTGTTTTTACAGGGGTTTTTTGCTTTTTCGGACAAGACGCCGTTTGCCCGGTGCAGTATGGAACACGGCGGAATAGTGTGGGCAAAAGTACCCACATTGATACCCACAAAACCCACAGGGTACCCACAGCAGGACCGGAAAAAGGTCGGAAATAGTTCCCACAGGGTCCGCCGGACAACGCTGAAGGATAAAAAAAAAGGGTACCCACACGATACCCACACGATACCCACAGCCCGCCGGGGGCCGATACCCACACGGTACCCACAGCCGCCCGGCTTCGGGCATTCTCCGCCGCTTGGGGTGCCGTCAATCGCCCGGCAAAGGTCGGGCCGTCATCCGCCGCAACCATGCGTTGCGCTTGGCCGCGTTCAGGTCGCCGCGTGTAGTCGCAGCATCAAGCAACCCTTCGCACAGCTTCAGGACTTGCGCCGCCTTCATTTCAACCATCACTTCATCCCGGTACTTCGGGACCAGCTTCAAAACGGTGGTGCCGCCCGGACTCATAACCCGGACCTTTGCCGCGCCGCCATAATCCCGCGCCGGTATCGTTGCCTCAAAGAATTGAATCATCATGTCATCACCTCCGCTTCAGTTCAAAATATGTCGTCGCCATCGTCCGCCGCCGGTGCCGGTGCGGATCGCTTCGCTTCGTCCTTCGGCTTCAGCGCAATGGACACAAACTTGCCGCGCGGTCCCTCTTTCGCCCAGCCGCTCAACCAGTATTCCACGCCGTCCACGGTTGCGCTGCCTTTGAAGTCGGGCCAGGCCGGATTCGCGCCCGGCTTTTTCTTGTCTTCGTTGCGGGCCAGCGTCCCGGAATTGTCATGTTTTGCGCTCATGCTTTTTGCTCCTTTTCGGTTTGTGTTTGGGTTGCCCGGTGAAGGGCGTTTGTGACTTCGATTTGTTCCCGCGCCGCGTACCACGCCCAGCGCTCAACCAGCGCCGCGCCCGCCGCCGGCGTGTCGGCAAAGACAACCGGGCAATCGTAGCGGACCTCAAAAGCGTTCAGGGTGCCCAGCACAGCCGCCGGGCGGATCGTGGACCGATACGCGCCCGCTTCGATTTGTTCGCGGGTGCCGATAACCAGCAGCCGCCGGAAACGGAAGCCGCGCAGCCGGTGCAATTCATGTTCAAAGCGTTCGCGGTTTGACGCCGCACAGCACGCCACAAGGTCGGCAATGCTTTTGCGCTCGATGGCAAACAGCGATTCCAACCCGGCAACCGAATAATCGCCGCTATACAATCCCGCCCGGACAACCGGCAACCGGGCAATCGGAAGCGGGTTTTGTTCCCGCGTGTCGATCACAACCACGGGCACAGCGCGGGCAAGGTCGCCAAGGGACCGCAGCGCGGGCAAGGTCGGCAAAGGGTTTGCGGTGGTGTTCATCGCGTCTTCACAAAGGATATTTTCGGTGCCCTACGCTTCGCCGCCACGGGTCGCACGCGCCCAGCCGGTGACAGTCCCAAAAACGAAGACGCCACGAAAAGCCCGGTTGCCACATCTCCCCAGTCGTTTCGCAGTCCGGGCGTATTCTGCCAGCGGTACAGCGGACCGGCGGGCGATTCGGCAAACGCAACCAGCCGTTCACATACCACACCATCCGCAAAGTGGTCATGCCGGGTGCCATCGGTGCCGAAAAACGCGATAGAATCCGGGGCCGCAGTCGGAAGCAACCAGCCCTTTTGTTGCCGGTGCCGCCATTGGTCGGAATTGTGGACCAGCACGCGCCCTTTGCCCGCCCATTGTGCAAGGTGCCATCCATCGCCGGGGCGTCCGACAATGTTCCTTCCCGGACGGTAGAAGCGGGAGTTTTGTCCGCGTGAAGCCAACCAGCGGACCGGGGAAAGCCGGGCCGGACCGCTCAACCAGTCGAAGACCGCTTGCATCCATGTCCCGCCGCAGTCAACCAGCATGACGTCAATCGCCATCCGGTCCGGGCCGCGCATAATCGGCAGCCCGCGCAAGGTTTGATCCAGCCCGTTCAGGCCGCGCATGATTCCCAGCGCTTCGGTTTCGCCCTCGCGGATAAGCGGGACGCCGCCGCCGGGGTAAAGGCCGTAATCTACAATCGCCAGCGCGCGCGTATTTGAAGCCGCAGCCAGCGCCCAGCGCAACCCGTCCGCGTTTATGTCGATCATGCCAACCAGAAAAGCCGCGTTGTCCGGCGCCGCCCTTCGCGGGTGCCCGTTCACACGTCCGGCAACATGCGATTGCGGAAGTTCAAACAGGGACGCTTCAGCGGATTGCAAAGGTTCGTTTTGACGCTCCGCCATGAATGCCCGTTCGCCCAGCCGGAAAAAGTCCCACATTGCCGCAAACATCGCGTCCGGGTCTTTCCGCTTTTTGTCGTATCGGGCGGGCCATGAAACAACCATGCCTTTTGTCATTGTCGCCTTGTGCGCCCGGTAGAATGCCCGCGCCGCCTTGCCGCCGTCCCGGTTGGTCAACCCTTCCGTTCGGGCCTTGTCCCATTCCTCCCACAGCGCCCGCGTTTGTGATTCCTTCGACTCCCAGCCTTCGGGCCAGGTTGTGACTTGTCGCACGCGGACCGCTTCAAAATCGGGGTGTTCAAGGAAATGCGTTGCAACGTCCGCTTCGGCAATGATCGTCACCGCAGCCATCACCGCAAGCCGCCGGTCCGGGCCGGACAGGTTGAACAGGTCCGCTTCGATCTTCTCGATCACCTTGCGGACCAGCGCCGGGGATTCCGCCGTTGCTTTGTCTTGCGGATCGTCCAGCAGCAACACGTCCGGGCGGATCGCGCTTCCATCGGGCAACCCTACGGACAACCCGCGCGCGCTCCCGCTTATGCTCACAGCGCCCAGCGCGCCGATTGAATCCGGCAAGACAAGGGTGCCCGTCATCATTTGAACGTCAGCGCCGCACAGTTCGCCGGTATCGGACCAGCCGCAGCCCTTCAGCCGGTTTGCGTGCGTTGAAAGTTGGAAAGGCGCGCAGCCGTCCGGGTAGTCGGCAAGCAAGCGTTCGTTTCCCGCAACCGCTTCGACCCACTTGCGCAGCATCCGCCGGGCCGCTTGGTGACTCCATCCGGCAATCACAGGGAAACGGCATTGCCCGGACAAAAGCGCCCACATCGCCACGCCCCACAGGACGGACGTTTTGCCGGTGCCACGCGGGGCCGCGACTGCCATGCCCGCGCCGGTACGGATCGCCCGGACCGCAGC
This sequence comes from Kiritimatiellia bacterium, assembly GCA_035327665.1. Taxonomy (GTDB): domain Bacteria; phylum Verrucomicrobiota; class Kiritimatiellia; order CAIVKH01; family CAIVKH01; genus DAOLCW01. Next base: position 87,967 of record DAOLCW010000002.1, on the reverse strand, counting down.
GCCGATCATGTCCTTGTGAACCGCGCCAAACGGCAGCGGAAACGCAGCGGACAAATACCAGCGCAACCATGCCGCCGGGTCACGTTCAAGCCGCTTGCGCCGCTTGGGGTCCGCCACGGGCCGCCGCTCGACAAGTGAAGCCGCCGCACGCCGGGCGCGCCGCAGCGTGTTTGCGTGTTCCTTCGGGTCGGCAATCGTTTTGCGCTTGCGTTTCATGTCGGTGCGTTCAGTTTCTTAAAGCCGATAAATTTTCTTCGAGCTTCACCGTATGGGAGGGTATGGAGCAAAAGCCCGGCGGGGAAACTATAGGGGGGGGCATTGTGGCGCAGGGTGAACAGTCCGGCGGGGTGCCACACTTGCAACACTCCGCCGGATCAACGGTCACTTCAGTTCCACGCGCCCACCTCCGCCGATGAAGAACGCTCCGGGAAGTGCCATCTTCACGGTCATCAGGCCGCCAACCGGCAAGCCCAGCCGCCGCCGTTCCTCACACCATTTCCTGAACGATGGTGCCGGGGTCTTCCCGTCCGCCATCAAGCCGGTGAAGACAACCGCCGCCTTCGGGGGTTGGGGTGTCTTCCGCGCGGGTTGGGACAGCCGGGCAGGGCTTGCCGCCTTGTTCGCAGCCGGACGCCGGGCGGGTTGGGACAGCCGGGCGGGTTGGGTTGCCTTCTTCTTTTGCTTCTCAACCTCCGCCAGCGCTTCAGCTTCCAGCGCCTTCCGGCGGGCAAGCCATTTCACGTCTTCGGGTTTGATTTTCGGTGCCATGTCTTTTCTCCTATGGTTTGTTTGTGTCCCGGCGGGATTGCCGGAAATTACAGCAGCGCCTTAATGTTCGCGCGGATTTGATCCAGCAGATCAGGGCGTACGGCGCAGGTTGGGGGCGAAGTGCATTCCACGATGTTCATGTGGAATTGGTGCAAGGTTTCGTTTATGACGCCAGGCTCCCAGCGGGATTTGATTCCCAGCTTTTTCATGCCTTCCCGCAGTTCGGCTTCCCGCGTCACCAGCGCCGCTTGCCGCTTTGCGCGCTCGGCATCATGCGCCGCCGCCAGTTTGTCGGTGAACGTCGCGCGCTCGTTTGCAAGCGCCATCGCATTTGATTCAACGGACAGCGCTTGTGCCTTTAATTCCGCGCTCAAGCCGTAGGCATCGCCGCCGGAGACTTCGCCGGACAGAATCGAAGCGCGCATTTTCTCGATTGCCAGCCTTGAATCCGTGCGGGCCGCGTTGCTTTCCATCGCCCGCGTGTTCCAGTCGTTCAATTCCTTCTTCAGCTTCGCCGGGTACCAATCCCGGACCATGATCGTTTCTAGGTTCGCACTCATTATTCGTTTTCTCCTGTTTGGGTTGTGTCTCGTTTCTTCTTTTCGTTCGCGTATTGCCACGCGAGCAGCCAGTTTCTCGCCCGCTTGGTAGGCGCGCGGTACATCCATGTTTCAAAGCCCTCCGCGTACATCGGGCGGATTTTCCTGAAACGGTCTTGCCGCAGGGCATGGGCTTTCCCAGCGCGGACATGGACAACCAGCATCAAGTCATGCTGGGTCGTTCGGAATGCCTCCACCAATTCCGCGCCATGCTTTTCGGTCAGCAGTCGCGCAAGGCTCACAGCAACCCGCCCGCCTTCGGGTTGTCCAACGTGTTCTTGATCCATCCATCGCGCCCGATTCGCAGCGATGTCGGGACCGGACCGGCGGAATAGGGCCGCAAAGAATGCTTTCACGCGCAGCCCTCCGGGTGCCGCAGCTTCAGCCGGGGATTTTCGCCGGTTCGTTCGGATTCAATCGCCATCAGGTCGGCAACGTGGAAGGGCACGTCGTCTTCATGTCGCAATCGTTCGGCGCGCTTGGCTATCCGCAGCCGGGTTTCCCGGTTTTGAATGCACAGCCACGCCACAAGATCGGCTTCCGTTTCGCGGTCATAGGCGGGCAGGGTCCGCAGCAGGGACAGGACAGCCGCCTTGTTCGCCTTCAGGGACGCCAGCAGGTCCGGGGCGGGCGGGGCCAGCGTTGCAACGAAGTGCAGGTTGGTGCCGTCGCAGGACAGGTTCATGCCGTCGCCATAGGCGCGCTCAATCAGTTCGCGGGGGGTCATATTGTGCCCTCCCATGCCGCGCTGGGAATCGCGTCGCCGGGGTCTTTTTCCCCTATTCCCCCTATGGGGTCTATACTGGGAATATAAGCGGTTGGAAGGGTACTATTTTCGTATAATTCCCCTTTTAGTACATCTCTAGGGGGCATAGGGGAAATGGGGCTTTTTATAGGGGAAATTATAGGGGAAGCTATAGGGGGGTCATAGGGGAGAAACCCGCCTTCAGCCGTCTCCGGGCCGCCCTCGGTGCCCTCGGTTCCCGATTCTTCCCCTATGACGATTTTTGCCATAGGGGAAAGGTCAAAGCGGTATTCTTTCGTCTCACGTTGCTTTTCTTCGTCGTATTCCGCCCGGCGCTTGATTTCCATGCTGTCGATTGAAATTGTGTCACCAGTCCGGAAGCACGCCGCCATCTTCCGCCCGATGGCTTGCAACGATTTCTTGCGGGTGTCTTCGTCGGTCAGGTCCGCATTCTCTTTGAATCCCGGCGGGAGGTGCCCGGCATCCTCCATCCGGTCCAGCAGGTCGGACGCGCGCAGCCATTGCCCACTATGCCCGCCGTGGATCACGTCAAGCGCAACGTCGCGCAGCCAGTTCAACGCGGGGTTCGTCATGCGTTGTTGCGTCTCGCGGTGCCCGTCCATGATCGGGCCGGACTTCAAAAGGTTTTGACAAATCCAGTCCAACGTTTGCGCCCAGCGCCGGAAGTCGTGCCGCGTCTCGGTGGTCCGGGGTTGCCCGGCTTCATACCATGCCCGGATCACCGAATGAACCGCGCCCAAAAACTCCGGTTGCCGCGCGCGGACGTGTTCCAGAACGTCGCCTTCGGGGTATGCCCGGAATTGAAAGCCGTCCTTGCGCTTCAGAATCCGCACGCAGCTTGCCCGGTTTGCAAGGTCGGGGGTCATGTCTGCCTTATTACTGGTCAGCATCAGGACAACCCGGCGGGGGTCGATGTCCACAGGTTCGCGGAAGGGTGCCCGCGCCGTGTAGGTGTCTTCCGTGAGGAATGATTCAACCGCTTGGGAATCCAGCTTGCCGCGTATGTTGTCGAACGAAATGAAGTTCGCGCCACGGATCAGGGCCGTGTTAAAGGATTCTTCTAGGCTACCCACTCCGCCGGTCTTTTGAGTGATTGCCCGGACCGTGAAGCGGTAGATTGCCGCCGTCAGTTTGTTCCGGTATCCCTTGCCGGTTTGTGAGTCATCCGCTTCGCCCAGGTCAATCGGTGCGCGCCCTCGCAGTAGGCCGGACAAGACAAGCGCCGGGGTAACGATTGCCGCCAGCGCGCGGGACTTATCCGCCGGGGTCGCAAATCGGAAGCCGTCCAGAATGTCAAAGAGCATTGCCCGCGCGGTTTCAACGTCAACCGGCTTTGTGGGTTCGCCCGCCGCGTAGATTCCGCTTTCCCGGTCATATCCGGCAATCTCGATCAGTTGCCCGCCGCGCTCGATCAGGACCGGGCAGCGGGTCACAACGTGGATCGGGGGGAGTTCGGTTCGGAATCGTTCGGAATTGGCGATGATCTTCGCCGTTTGTTCGGTGCAAACGGTGGGGACTTCTTCCGCGTATTCCGCGCCCTCCTCTTTTCGTATGATGATTTTGGAAGGTTGTGCCACGGTTTCAAAGTCGGACGCCAGCGCCGCCGGGCGGACTTCATCCAGAACCGGCAACCCGTCCGAATCATGCGACACTTTCACAACGGTCCCGCCGCGCAGGAAATGCTTTCCGCCCTCCGCCAGCAGTTGCCCGAATGCTTCGCCCGCCGCCGATATGGTTTGGGTTGTGCAGGGCAGTAGGACCATAGGCTTTTTGTCCGCCGTTGCAGTCCACGGGGCCGCATCTTTTGCCGCCGCTTCGACTTCCGCCCGGATCGCGTCCGGGGCGCTTGCTTCGCGTTGCGATACAAAGTCGGCAAGATCGCCTTTCGCGGGCAATCCCGGCAGGGACACAACCCGGACAGATTCCGCGCCCGCTTGGGTCGCCAGCGCCGCCACGGTTGCCGCGTACTCTCGCCCGGCTTCGTCGTTGTCCGGTAGGATCACCACGGGCCGCCCAGCAAGCGGGGTCCAGTCCGTCTTTTGCGGGGACTTCGCGCCATGCGCGGACGTGGTACAGGTCAACCCGATTGAAGCGCCAGCCGCCGCCGCCTTTTCGCCTTCGACTACAAAGACAGGGCCGGACGTTGCCAGCAGATCGGGCAGCATGAGCAAGGGCCACGCGCCCGGCGGATCACCCAGCATCCAACCTTCAGCCACTTTGTGAACCGGTCGGAATGTCTTTCCGTCGCCGTCCACGGGGTCAAAGCGCAACACAGCCGCCACGGGTTGCCCGTCAGCGTCTTTATATTCATCGGTCCGCGTCAAAGTATGCTTTCGCCCGGTCGCCTTTTCTACGGACCACAGGGCCGCTTTCGCAGCGCCTTCAATGGTCTTGTGAACCTTGCCGGACTTCCGCGCGGTCTTCGTCTTCGGTGCCGGTGCTGGGGTGCCATCGCGGACGCCGTACAGATCACGCGCAAATTCAACCGCCGCCGGAAAGTCGCAGCCACGGACCGCGCGGACCAGCGCCAAGCCATCGCCGGACCAGCCGCAGCGGTGGCACTTCAACCCGCGTTCAATGCTGAAGTCTCCGTCCGCATGGTGCCCGCCGTCGCTTTGACAATGCGGGCAAAGGTAGCGCCCGCCATCTTTGCGCATGCCCAGCGAATCGCACAGCCGGGCAAGGTCGTTGTCCATCGCATCGCGCAGCGGGGCCAAATTGTCAGCCCGTGCGGTCACGTTTGCCGCCCTTCGACAACCGCGCGCAAGTCTTCTTCCCGGATCCGGGGTGACGCTCCGGGCCGGATTTGAACCGGCGTCAGGGTGCCCGCTTCGATTAGCCGGTAAATGGTGGATCGGGACGTGTTGGCCGCCCGCGCCGCGTCACAAATTCGCATCAGGCGAAGTGAGCCGGATCGCGTTTCGCCGCCGTTCAGGATCGCCGCCACGCGTTCAAGCCGGGGGTCGTTGTCAGGCATCGCCGCCAGCGCAACCAGTAAATCGGACTTGCTCACAGCGGGCCGCCTTTCGTTTGCACGCCGTTCGGAAACAGGCTTTCCACCGGAATGCGCAGCACATCGGCCAGCCGTTGCGCTTCATCGGGGCGGGGACGGAAGCGCCCGCGTTCCACTTGATAAATGCGCGCCTCGTTTGTCCCGGCAATTTCCGCCAGTTGTAAAGCGGTCAAGCCGCTTTCAATCCTTGCTTGCTTTAGTTCCGATTTCACTTTGTCGCCCTTGCTTGTGATTGTTGTTTGACTACACCCCATGTCTATGTCACTATGTCCTATATGAAGACGCGGGAATTGACACTTGAACAGACGGCAAAAAGGCTCGGGAAGTCCCCGCGCCAAATCCGCCGCTACATTGAATCGGGCAAAATCCCGGCATCCGGGGGCGGGCATGGTGTCCCGTATCTATTCGACCGCGCCGCCGTCGCAGCATTCAAGCGGGCACTCTCCGACAAAACGCAATTCCGCCAGCGCAAAGAATGGTCCGGGGTCATTGACGCGGAAACGCTGGGGCGGATCATTCACGGGGTCGGGCTGAAGCAAAGCAATCCGGCTTTGTCGTGGGTGCCGTGGTTTGAATCTTCAATGCTTTGGAAGTGGTCGCAGACCGGCAACCAGACCAGCGTTGAAGTTGCCTTGCGCCATTGCTTCCCGCCGCCCGAATCAATCCCGGCGGACGTTGCTTTGTGGGTCCAGTTTATCGCGCCCAGGTTGTCGCCTTTGGAAATGGACTACATCGCCGCAATGTTCATTGCCGTTGCGAATCCGTCCCGGACATACTCGACTTATGAGCGGGACATTTACGGGCAAGCTCTCGCCGCCATCGCAGACAGAAACGAAGCGGATTTAATGCGGTTTGTTCGCGCCTATGAATCCGGGGACGTGGAAGCGTTGCGCCGGTGGTGCTTTGGTTACAAGGCGTCAACCGGCAAAGACATTCCTCCAGACTTCCCGGAAGTCTATCCGATTGCGCAGGACATTCTTTTGTCATCCGCCCACAAGTTCGGCAAAGACCAGCGGGACAAGGGCCGGGGCAATCCCAGCGGAAACATGATCGCCAAGTTGCTTGGCATTCATCGCTTTCAGGGTGCCCGGATCATAGAGCGATTGCGGGGCAAGCTCGGACGGCATGACGTGGGGGCGTTGTTCGTTTTTATGGGTGTCGGATATGTTCCGCGCGCATGGAAGGGCCGCCCGCAAGGGTAGTCTCATACCTTCGCCGCCAGCAGCCGCAGCCGCTTCCGGTCCGCTTCGGTCGCGGTCCCGGCTTGAACCTTGCCCGCCAGCGCCGCCAGTTCATCGCCAGCGGACAACCGCTTTGCCTTCCCGCCGCCGGTGAGGACTTCGGGCAAAGCGCCGGACAAGGCCGCCTTGAATTGTTCCCGGTCCGGGCGGAAGTAGTGCCCTAGCACAATGTCAACTTGCGCGTGCCCGGTTACTCGCTTCACAAGTTCAATCGGGACGCCAGCGGACAGGGCAAGGGTGATCCACGTTGTCCGCAGGGCGTGCCAGTCCAGCACGGACGCCGCCCGCGCCCGTCCATTGCTTTCGACGGTGGTCAGCTTTGCCATTTGCTCTTTAACGTCCGGGCGGACGCCGCCGGACCGCATGAAGGTCTTGCCGGTCCAGTTCTGGATCGCATGAAGGTCCGCCGATACGGTAGCGCGGGCACACCCTACGGCGCGCTCGATTTGCCGGACCGTTTCGCCCGCAGCATAACGCCTGAAGATTTCGGCCATGCGGTCCCGCCTCTCGCCTTCGGTGGTGTTCCGGCGGATCGCGTCCAGCGCTTCGTCTTCGATTGAATCCGCCGGAATGATGTCGGACGGGGCGGGGCGCCGTTCGCCGGTCAGCGCTTGGACAACCAGCTTCTTGAAGCGCCACGTCAGCCCGTCCGGGTTGTCCTTCAGCATCTTTGCCGCTTCGGGCCAGACAAAGCCCTTGCGCTTCGGTCCCGCGTCTTCCAGCACATCCCGCAGCAGGGGGAAGATCGGGATTTCAACCGGCTTTTCGGTCTTCGACGTTTTCACCGCAACCATGCCGCCGGACAAGTCCACGCTTTCCCAGCGCAGCCCGCACACATCGCCGCGCCGCATGCCGGTCATACTCGCGCACACAACCAGCGGAAACATGAAGTCATCATCGCGGGCCGCGTCCAGCAACGCCCGCAATTCCTCCGGGGTGAAGGGCCGCCGGTGGATCGTGCCCTTGCCGCCGGTTGCCCGCCCGTTCACAAACACGCTGAAGGGGTTTGCCGCGCCAACAGGGAGGAAGCGGGCAAGCGCCCGGTTTGCCAGCAGTACAGATTCCTTGGCCGTATGCGGCGCAAGCGCCTTCCGCCGGTCTTCAGCGTATGCGGTCACATCGTCCTCGGTCACTTGGTACAGGTGGACAGCTTGGGGATTCCGGGCCTTGACGAATGCGACGAAGTCTTGAAGCCGCCTTTCCTCTTTCGTCAGGTGCTTATCGGTTGGTTTCGATCCCCGCGCCAACGTCCGCCAGCGGGCGGGCAGTTCGTCCAGCCGGACATACGCAACCGCCTTGCCGGTCTTCGATTCAATCAGTCGTTCGGTCAGGTTGTCCGCCCGCCCTTTCCGTTTTGATTCCTCAATGAAGCGGGCAAGCTCGGCTTCCGCTTTTTCGCGGGACCGCTCAAACTTTTCGTCACCAGCATCGCCCACGCGCCCGGAAGCGGGCGGGGTGCCGGTCCACTTCACGGACAGGGTGACAACCTTTTGTTTCCCTTCGTCAACGAATGCGCCATACCAAAATGGCCGCAGCGTTTTTCCGTCGCGTTGTGTCTTCAATCTTAATGCCATGACTCGCCGCCTTTCGTTTGATTCATGGCGGTATATTGTGACGCATGGCGGACAATAGCAAGCCGGAAAAGTACCCACTTCGATACCCACCGGGGCCGATAATGGATAAAAACGCCTTAAATATAGGTTAAATGGTGGTCGGTCTTTGCGTTCGCAATGCGAAGGTCGAGGGTTCGATCCCCTTCCGCTCCACCAGCCTTCGCGACGAGCCGTGCGAGGAGCGAAGGCTGCCACGCCGGAGGCTTTGCGTAGG
>DAOLCW010000002.1:0-79653 GCA_035327665.1 Kiritimatiellia bacterium | reverse complement strand
CTGGCCTCTAGATTAGGCGTTCGTCGACTACGGCTTGGCATGCCAGCGTTTGGTGCATCAGAAATTCGAGGAGGCGGCATTCGAGGTCGCCGTTCCAGAGGGTCCACTTGCGGTTCAAGCTGAGGCCGATTTGTTTGGCGAGGCGGAGGTTTCCGGTGAAGACGGCCCCGGCCTTCCCTTGTCCACGGGCCTTGAAATCTTTTCCGATCTCGCGGTAGAGGGTATCGAGATCCTTTTCGGCGCCCAGTCTCACGCCGTATTCGGGATTGAGGAAAATCAAGCCGGATTCAGGGGCGATGGCGGCGCGGCGGAAGTCGAGGGTTTCCCATGCGATGTCGTTCTCCACGCCGGCCCGGCGGGCATTGGCGCGGGCGGCATGGACGGCTTGGGGGGAATGGTCACTGGCAAGAATTGGCACGGGGGCGCGAGCCCGAACGGCGGCTTTGGCCTCATGGCGGAGCGTTCTCATGTGTTGCGACGAGACCGGCAACCAGGTTTCCGCGGCGAACCGCTGGCGAAGCAGGCCGGGGGCGATGTTCCGGCTGATGCATGCGGCTTCAATGGCGATGGTGCCGCTTCCGCACATCGGATTGGAAAGCGAGGCTTCGCCGGTCCAATCGAGGAGGCTGAGGCAACCGGCGGCGAGGGTTTCCCGCATGGGGGAGGGCCCGGGAATGAGTCGATACCCGCGGTGGGAGAGGGGGGTGCCAGCGCCATCAAGGTAGAGGCGAGCGAAGTGGCCATCGAAATGGGCATGGACCACGGCACCGGAGCGATCGGACCCGGATTCGGGTCGTTTGCGGACGCGTTTGCGCATCCGGTCGACGATGGCATCCTTCACTTTGAGGGAGAGGAAGCGGAGGTTGGGGGACGCGCTGGAGGAACCATTGGAGGTAACGGTCAGTTGTTCGCGAGGGGAGATCCAGTCTTCCCACGGAAGGTCGGCTGCGAGTTGGTAGACGTGATCCGGAGTGGTCGCGGGCCGGGGATCGGACATGGGCCAGAGGACCCGGTGTCCGATCCGGGAGAGCAAGCAGATACGCAGGACATCGTTGAGGTCGCCCCCGGCGGCTACGGCTTGCTCGAGGGCGACCGGCGCTTGCAGACCGAGGGCGAGAAGTTCACGGGTGAGAGGCGCCTCCAACCCGGGGGCGCAGGTGATTAAAAGGGTTGATTGGGGGGAGGAGGCCAAGGGCGTTTACCATTGATTGCGTAGGGATGACGCAGGGAAATGCCGGCCGGGGCACAAGGTGGCGCGGGGATTGATTTCGCGATGGGTGCGGACATTTTGGCGGCTGACCCCGGCGCGCTGGCTGAGGTAGGTGATCAACGCATACATGCTTTCCAATTGGGCGGGGGTGGGGCGGGACTCCTCGAAATTGCCGACGAGGCAGATGCCGATGCTCACGTTGTTGAGTTGATCACTGGAGAGGTGACCGCCGTGAAGCTGGCGCCGCCAGCGATTGCCGATTTCGATTTTGCCGTCGGGGATGCCATTGCCCCGGCCATTGCCGATGACGAAATGATAAGCGAGGCCATGCTCCATGCGGCGGCGGTTGCGGTGGTAGTCGTCGAGGCCTTTGAGGGTTGCGGTGGGGGTTGCGGTGTGATGCACGACGATATAGCGCCATCGGCTGGAGACGTTGATGGCATCGAGGGCTTGCCGGATATCGGAAGGGAGGGAATAGCGGGGGGCATCGGAGGTATCGGAGGGGGGGATGAGGAGGATTTGGCCGACCTTGAGGTTGTGGGGGTCGTCGATGTTGTTGAGGTTGCGCAAAGCGCGGACGGAGGTTGCGTGACGCTGGGCAATCGCTCCGAGGGTGTCTCCGGAACGAACGGTATAGGGGGTGGGTTCGCTGGGGTCGGGAGGAAGCTGAAGAACCTGGCCGACCTTAAGGCGGTTGGGGTTGTCGATGTTGTTGAGGTCGGCGATGGCCTTTGCGGAGACGCCGTAACGTTTGCCAATTTCGCCGAGGGTGTCGCCGGATTGTACGGTGTGGCTGCGGTCGCCGAGGGCGGCCAAGGCGAGGCCGCCGAGTAGAACCGCCACGCCGATGAAGTGTTTACCGCGAAGGGATTGGATGAAGGTGAAAAGCATGACGCCTAGGTGTAACGCACCCGGCTTCCTGAGGCAATCCTTGGATGCGGTTTGGATGCTCCGGCTCGGCGATACCCTCGAGGGGCGGGCAGGCAGCCTCGCCCTACCTGACTTGTCCATTTTCTCGTGGATAGGTCAGGCGAGCAGCTCGTTGAGCCGTCCTCACGGAATCGGCTCCGAGTCGTTACGATGCCGGGAACCAATGCTGCGTTTTCAGGCAAATTCGGACCAACCATAGCATGAGGGGGACTTCGATAAGAACGCCGACCACAGTGGCGAGGGCGGCTCCGGAGGACAAACCAAAGAGCATGACGGCGGTGGCGATGGCGACTTCGAAATGGTTTGAGGCTCCGATCATCGCGGCGGGGGCGGCATCCTTGTAGGGCAGTTTCATGATCCGGGCGGCCCCGTAGGCGAGCCAGAAAATCAGCAGGGTCTGGATGAAGAGGGGGATGGCGATCCACAGGATGGTCAGCGGATTGGCGAGAATCACTTCGCCCTTGAAGCTGAAAAGGAGAACCAGGGTGATGAGGAGAGCGGTGATGGTGATGGGGGTGAGGATGTGAAGAAATTTTTCCTGGAACCAGGCTTCCCCCTTGGTCTTGAGGATCCAGACCCGGGAGAGGTAGCCGGCGCCGAGGGGAAGAGCCACGTAGATGCCGATGGAGAGAAGAAGGGCTTGCCAGGGTACGGGTAAACGGCCGACCCCGAGGAGGAATCCGCCGAGGATGCCGTAGAGGACAAGCATGGTGAGGGAGTTGATCGCGACCATGACGAGGGTCAAGCCATCGTTGCCCCGGGAGAGGTAGCCCCAGACGAGAACCATGGCGGTGCAAGGAGCGATACCGAGGAGGATGCATCCGGCGAGGTAGCTTCGCCAAAGCGGAATTTCGAGCATTTTTATGCCGTCGACGAGCACCACGGTTCCAGCTCCGTGTTCCGCGCCGACCGGGAGGTCGAGCCCGAAGGGCATTTTAACGAGGTCGGTGGCGTCCGGACCGATGAGGGAGTTGAGGAGGTAGCCGAGAAAGAGCATGGCGATGGCGTACATGGTGAAGGGTTTGACCGCCCAGTTCATGAACAGGGTAAGGCCGACAGGTTTGACGCTGCGGCCGGCGGCAACAACCCGGTTGAAATCGATTTTGACCATGATGGGATACATCATGAAGAAGAGGCAGATGGCGATGGGAATGGAAACCACGGGGGCGTCATTTACCGTGATAGCCATGCCGTCAAGGGCATGGGCGAGGCCGGGAGCAAGTCGTCCAAGGAGGATGCCCCCGAGAATGCAGAGCCCGACCCACACGGTAAGGTACCGCTCGAAGGGATTGGTCATTTGCCGGGTTGGATCGGTGGTTTTCATGGTTTAGTTCTCCGGGGCGTGGGGGGGAATGAGGTCGAGGTGGTCAGGCAAGCCTTCGACAAAGGTTTTGATTTCGTCGCGCACCCGCCGGTAATGGCTGAGGGCTTCCTCTTCGGTGGAGGCGTCGCGGGCGAGCTTGGGAGGGTCGTCGAATCCAACATGAAGTACCCGGGCCTTGTGGCCAAGCCAGGCGGGGCAGGTTTCATCGGCATGGCCGCACACGGTGACGACGACATCGAAGGGGATGTCCCGGAGGGTTTCCACGTTTTTCGAGGTATGCCCGGAGATGTCGACCCCCGCTTCCGCCATCACGCGGACGGCATGAGGGTTCAAACCATGGGTCTCGATGCCTGCGGAATAGGCTTCGATCTTTTCAGCTTTCAAGGTTCGAGCCCAGCCTTCGGCCATTTGACTCCGGCAGGAATTTCCGGTGCAAAGAAAAAGCAGGGTGAGTTTGTTCATGGTCGGGAGATCTTGCGGGGGGTGGATGGGCAGAGTTCGACCAGGTCGAGGGCGCGAATGCGGACGAGGTTCCGGGCATCGGCGCGAAGGACCGGATCGTTTTCCAAGGTTTGGAAACTGCCGGGGGAGGAAGTTCCAAACATTGGAAACGGGAGAGGGTCGGCAAGCCGGTAATGAACCCAGCGGCCTTGTTTGCGCGACTCGATGAGACCTGCCTCCCGGAGAAGGGAAAGGTGTTTGGAAACGGTGGAGGGGGCGAGATCGACGAGGGCGATCAGTTGGCAGACGCAGCATTCACCGTCGCGAAGGGCAAAGAGAAGCCGGAGGCGGGTGGGATCGGACAAGGCACGGAAAAGTTTGACGGTGGCACGCATGGCAATAATTCGTTATGCGACGAATTAACGAATTGTAGGCGGGTTGTCAAGGGATGGTTGTTGGGATGGATCATGATTGAACTTGCGGGGGGTCACGGGTCATACTGCGCGGCATGAGTGCTACTATTTCAACGATTCGACCCCCTGCGGACCCGGTACTGGCGGAAATTGCGGCTTATGTGCTTCGAAGCGATGTAGGAAGCGCGGAGGCGGTATCCACGGCCCGGTATTGCCTGCTCGACAGCATTGGCTGCGGGATTCTCGCCCTGAATTATCCGGAGTGTGTGAAGCGATTGGGTCCGGTGGTTCCGGGGGCGGTGCTTCCGGGCGGGGCGAGGGTGATGGGCACCTCGTTCGAATTGGATCCGGTGCGAGCGGCGTTCAACAATGGAGCGCTGATTCGTTGGCTGGATTTCAATGACACCTGGCTGGCGGCGGAATGGGGTCATCCCTCGGACAATCTCGGAGGGATCTTGTCGGTGGCGGATTACCTGGACCGTTCGGGTACGAAGGTCACGGTGGGTGATGTGTTGACCGCGGCGATCAAGGCCCATGAAATTCAGGGCGTGCTTGCGCTGGAGAACTGTTTTAACCGGGCGGGGATGGATCATGTGATTCTGGTGCGGATTGCCACCACGGCGGTGGTAACGGCGATGCTGGGAGCGAGCCGGGACCAGATCATCAACGCAGTCTCGAATGCATGGGCGGACGGAGGCGCGTTGCGGGTGTACCGGCATGCCCCAAATACGGGGGTACGGAAGTCGTGGGCAGCAGGGGATGCGACGAGCCGGGGGGTATGGCATGCCTACATGGCGCTCAAGGACGAAATGGGGTATCCGTCGGCGTTGACCGCGACGACATGGGGATTCCGGGACTCTTTGATGCGAGGCAAAGAGATTGTCTTGTCGCGTCCCTTGGAGAGTTATGTGATGGAGCAGGTGCTGTTCAAGATCTCGTTTCCGGCGGAGTTTCATGCCCAGACGGCGGTGGAAGCGGCGATCCGGCTGCACCCCGAGGTGGGGACGAGGCTGGAGGAGGTGGAACGGGTGGAGATTTCGACCCATGAGTCGGCGGTGCGGATCATCGACAAGCGGGGTCCTCTGCACAATCCGGCCGACCGCGATCATTGTTTGCAATACATGACGGCGATCGGGTTGATTTACGGGGAACTGACGGCCGACCACTATGAGGACGAGGCGGCAAAGGATCCACGGATCGACGCCTTGCGCGACAAGATGGTGGTCACGGAGAATCCGCAGTACACCAAAGACTATCTGGATCCGGAGAAGCGTTCGATTGCCAACTCGGTTCGGGTGGTTTTCAACGATGGCGCGACTACGGATTGGGTGGAGGTTGAGTATCCTATTGGTCACCGGCGGCGGCGCGAGGAGGGGATTCCCGAGCTGCTGAAGAAGGCCGAAGCCAATTTGGGAACGCAGTTCGATGCAGAGACCGTTTCGAAGATCATGGCGACGTTTGCGGCTGAGGAGGTGCAGACCTTGCGGGTGAGTCAGCTCATGGATTTGTTGGTTCGTTAGGCGAATCAAGACGAAGCGACAGCGGCATCGTAGGCGGCGTGCTCGGATTCGGGTGCGACCTCGAGGACGCGGCGACCGAGGGCGTTGATCGCCCAGGCTCCGGCGGGCGCGGTGAGGAAGATGCTCAAGACGGCGATGGCAAGGATGAGTTCACCGGGCCCGGTGTCCATGCCGGCGGACCGCATGGCGAGAAGCGGTGCGGATCCGATGGCGGCTTGCACGGTCGCTTTGGGCGAGAAGGCGACGGCGACAAACAGGCGTTCTTTGAGGTTTAACCGGCTGCCAAGGAGGCAGAGGCCGACCCCGAGGGAGCGAGCGAGCAGGCCAACCGCAATGATTGCGGCGCCCATGGCTCCGGCTTGCCATGCGATTGCGATGTTGACCTCGGCTCCAATCATGGCGAAGAGGATGATTTCGGCAAAGATCCAGGTCTTGGCCAGTTTGGCGGAAAGTTCATGGGCCATACCTTCCCGCTTTTCAAGAATGATGAAGCCAATGGCCATGGCGGACACAAGGCCGGCAAACGGGAGGATATCTGCGATGACATGTTGCAAGCGCACGAGCAAGATGGAGAGGGCGATGAGGATCAATACCCGCTTGGTGGCCCGGGGATTAAACCGGTCGAAGAGTTTGTAGAGAACGACCCCCACACCAAGTCCGGCGGCGATACCGAGGGTCAGGGAAAGCGGGACACTGGCGATACGGGCGAGGAGATTGACCGATCCGCCGATGTAGATACCAAGAATGGCGGAGTGAGCGACGATGACATAGACGTCATCCACCGACGCCGAGGCCATGACCATGGACGGGATGTCCTTGGCGGCGCCCCGACGTTCCTTGGTGAAGCGAATCATGGCGGGGACGATGACGGCAGGGGAAACCGCGGCGAGAACCGATCCGAGAATCGCCGATTCGAGGAGGGTCAACCCAAGTAACCATGGTCCGGCAAGGGTAATGGCCGCTCCTTCGATGGTGGCGGGAATGAAGGCGAGAAGCAGGGCTCGGCCACCGATGCGATGGAGGGTGGAACGGCTCAATTCGAATCCCACCCGAAGGAGAATCACGATAAGGGCGATCAGGCGTAAATCGGGTCCGATGGCGAGGAGGTTCGGATCGAGAATGCCGAAAACATAAGGACCGAGCAAAACCCCGACGAGCAACATGCCGATCAGTCCGGGTATGCGCATGCGCCGGAAAAACCAGTCGGCGATCAGGCACAAGATGATGATTTCAGCGATGCTCGCGGCCATGGCAACGCCGCGTTTACTTTACCGTGCCGATGCGGATGTTGATGTCTTCGCGGCGTTCGAGGCGATCTTTGCGGCCATCCTTGATCCAGAGGATGCGGTCGGAGGTGGCGAGCATTTTGTGGTCGTGGGTGGCGCTGATGACGGTGACGCCGAGTTCGCGGCTGAGGGAGCTGAGAAGCTGGATGATTTCCTCGCCGGTATGGAGGTCAAGGTTGCCGGTGGGTTCGTCGGCGAGGATGATGGCGGGCTCGTTGGCAAGGGCCCGGGCGATGGCGACGCGCTGTTGCTGGCCGCCGGAGAGTTCGTCGGGGCGGTGGGTGAGGCGATGGCCGAGGCCGACTTTTTCGAGGATCTGGGTGGCCCGGCGATGGGCGTCCTCCTGTTCCCATCCGTTGAAGACGAGGGGCATGGCGACGTTCTCAATCGCGTTGTAGGCGGGAAGGAGATTGAACTGCTGGAAGACATAGCCGATGTGTTTTCCCCGGAAATAGGCGAGTTCGCGGCTGGATAGCTCTTTGAGGGTAACCCCGGCCACCTTGATGGTGCCGGAGGTGGGGCGGTCGAGGGCTCCGATCATGTTGAAGAGGGTGCTTTTCCCGGATCCGGAGGGGCCCATGATGGACAGGTATTCGCCCCGGAGGATGTCGAGGTCCATGTCGCGCAAGGCATGGACTTTGAGTTTGCCAAGGTCGAAGACCTTGTTGACGCCGCGAATTTCGATCAAGGGGGTGGACATGGGGAACCTAAAACGGCAATGGGATGGCTGCTTTGCTTAGGAAGGTGATGCCGACGCCGACGGTGGTGATGAGGCCCATGCCGCAGGCGAAGCCGGCGCTGACCACGGGGATGTATTGTCGCCATTTGAGGCCAAGGCGGCGTTGGAAGTAGTAGCGGCCGATGAGGGCGCCGATGAATTGGGGGATGACGGCGTGGGGCATGGTCTGGCCGAGGCCGCGGACGAGGCCGTAGGTGAGCATGACGGGGGCGCCGAGGAGGGCCATGGTGGTGAAGAGGAGGGCGCCGAAGAGGGTGCCAATGAAGATGTAGGTGGCGTTGAAGGCCTGCTCGAAGATGGAGTATTCGCCGAGGGTGGAGGAGAACATGATGCTGGCGTTCTCGGCGTGGAGTTTCCACATTTCGTCGGCGAAGGGATAGACGGCGGAGGGGACGGGAGCGAGGCCCCAGATGAAGTTCATGAAGAAGATGGAGCTGAGGAGGATGATGGGGAAGAGGACAATCTGGGTTTTCCAGATGCTGGAGAATTTGGTGCCGGTCAATTCGCACTGTTTGTAGAAGACGCACATCTGGCCGTAGTTGGCCATGGGGATGGGGAGGAACCAGACGGCGACGCCCCGGTAGCCGCTGAGGATGAGGGAGGCTTCACGAATGAAGGGGACTTCGACGACCTGGCCGACCATGCCTTCGAGGCGGGCGGTGACGTAGCTGATGAGGGGGGTGTAGACGAAGCCGAGTAGGAACAGCACGATCATGACGCCGCGATGCCAGTCGATGAGCCATCCGGAGACGCCGATGTAGGTCAGGGTGACGAAGAAGTAAACGAGGACAACCGCCCAGGTTTTGATGTCGCCGCGACCTTCGGGGACGGCATGGCGGGTGGAGGAGGGAAGGGCGGAGGTGTTGGCGGCGGCAGCCTTGGCGGCTCCCCGGAAGCTCTTGATGACCTGGATGATGCCGACGATGGCGATGGCGAGGGCGATGCCGATTTGGAAGCTGAAGTAGAAGTCGATGTTGTTGAGGTAGAGGGTGCTGATGGTGTTGTCGCCGGGGTTCCAGCTTCGGAGGATGCCGGCTTCAAAGAGGAGCGGGTTGAGAACGAAGGTGACGAGAAGGCCGATGAAGCTGCCGAGCATGGCGAAGAAGGGGAGGACCATGCCGAAGATCAGGTTGCCGAGATCCCAGGACATGCCGGTGGCGACGGCGCGGAAGTAGTTTCCGGTCTGGGGGGTGAAGTCAGAGAAGGGAATGGGGAGGAGGGTGATGGGGGATCCGGTAAGGGCGCCGGTGATGGTGGGAAGAAGGAGGTAGATGGCCCCGAAGGCGAGGCCAATGGCCCCACCGATGGAGAAGACACGCCACCGCCATTTGTCCTGCTGCTGGGCGATGGTTTTTTCCTCGGCGTCCTCGGCGAGGGCCATGATGCCCTGGGCGCCAATGGGGGCCATGGGGAAGGGAAGTTTTTCGATGTCGTTGGCGATGCGGAAGAGGCCGTAGCCGAGGACCATGCTGGAGAGCTGGCCGAAGAAGGTGCCGAAGATGACGAGGCCGATGACGGGAAGCCAGTCGACATGGAAGAAGGTGCGGAGGGTGTAGGAGTCGGACTCGGGGGGAGGGGCGAACCAGACGGGAAGCTCGGGGGCGATGCCGGAGGCGGCGGCGGCGTCGCTGGTGATGTAGAACTGGTTCCAGAGGAGGCCGTTGAAGGGGAGCCCCATGGCGGCCCCGGCCATGAAGAAGAGGACGAAGATTTCGGGTTTCTTGAGGGTTTTCTGGGCGCGCTTGGCGACTTCGATGAAGAGGATGACGGTGACCCATTGGGAGGCGGAGCCGATGCTTTCAATGCCGGCGAGGAGGCCCATGTAGATGGCGCCGGGGACCATGAGCATGGCGACGAACAGGGCGCCGAGAAGGGAGGTCCAGTTGAAGCCGTCCTCGAACGTCGAGGGGACTTCCATGACCTGCCTGAACTCTTCCAGTTCCTTATCGATGCGAACGTTGGCCATAACGGGAGGGTCCTAAAGCGCGGTGGTGGTTTGCTTGAGGGCGACGAGGGTTTGTTGACGGTAATGCTCCATGGTTTCCTTGGGGAGGGAGCGCCAGAGGAGGAATTGGGTGCGAAGGTCGTCGAAGAGGTTGCGGTTGAGGCGGACCCAGTCGCCGGGCTGGCCGGAGCGGCGGACGAGGCGGATGTTCACTTCGTCGATGCCCTTGATTTCGCTGGGGGCGCTGCGGAGTTCGAAGTCCTGGGTGACGCCGAGGTCGAAGGGAGCGAGAGCGAGGTAGGATTTGAGGCCGAGGGAGCCGTCATCGTAGCGGACCATGGAGGTGTCACGGGCCATGAAGGCGCCGAGTCCGGTGTCGCTGAAGTTGTTGAAGTGTTCCTGGAGGAAGCTGACGACGCCGGTGAGGTCGTATTCGGAGACGGTGAAGGGGAAGACGATGTCGTAGACGTCGCCTTTGGGCGGGGGGGGGCGCCAGGAGCGGAGGAGGCCGGGATTGGCGCTCTTGGAGGCTTTCATGGCGGGGTAGATGGCGGAGATGAGGACGGTGGACATGACGATGAGGATGGTCACGATGGCGTTGGTGGAGGAGTAGTTCATCTCGGGGACGGTGACGAGTCCGTAGGCGGCGAGCAGGGTGAGGATTTTCATGGTGCCCTGGGCGATGAGGTAGCCGCCCATGCCGCCGAGGACGGAGAAGACCATGGCTTCGGCGAAGAAGAGGCTGGCGACGTGGGGGGGGGCGAGGCCGAGGGCGCTGAAGGTGTAGATTTCCTTTTCGCGGTCGGCGACGGAACCGAGCATGGTTCCGAAGATGACAAGGGCGCCGAGAAAAATGGGGAAGATGAGGTCGGCGACGCCGCTGGCGGCGACCACGGTGCCCTGGATGTGGCGGTAGACGCCGTCCTGGCGGGTGGCGACGATGGGGGTGCGGTCCATCATGCGGGCAAGGTCTTCGGCGAAGATCGCGGCGTCCTCGGCGTCGCGGGTATAGATGTGGATGACGGAGACTTTGCCGCCAGCGCGGGCGCAGTTGGCGTCGGACATGATGACGACGGAGTCGGTGGGGAGGTTGGCCCAGTTGCCTTGCTCGGTGAGAAGATCTTCGGCGGAGCCGGTGGATTGCTGGGCCTGGGTATCCTGCATCTGGGCGTAGTCGATGGGGATGATGCTGGTGTTGTCCATGTCGGTGATGGCGCCGAAGCGGGTGGCGCTGAGGAAGGGGCCGACGGTGAGACGGAGTCCCTTGACAATGACGGGGTCGCCGGGCTGGACGCCGAGGAGTTCGGCGACGGCGGAGGTCATGAAGACATGGTCGTTCATGAGGTCGGGATCTTCGATGCCGAGGAGGGAGCGAAGGTCGGGACGGTTGCGGACTTCGGAGGGTTCGAGGCCGAGAATGCCCTTGAGGGTGACGGGGTTGGAGCCGTCGGCGTGGCCGACGACGAAGTCGGGGTCGCCGGGGAATTCGGGGCAGACCCAATGGCGGGTGGCGATTTCGGCGCGCTCGGGATCCCAGCGGGCGCGGAGGAGTTCGACGAAGTCGGGGTTCATGGTTCCCCAGCTCGGGGGATGGTAGAGGACGCCGGTATAGTTGGGGGTGGGGGAGATGAAGAAGCGGATAATGCCGCGCTGGGTGTCGAAGGAGGCGAAGCTGAGGATGGTGAAGGTGAGGAGGACGATGGTGACGGCGGTGAGGGCGGTGCGGAGGGGGCGGCGTCGCATGGTGGAGATCCCCATGCTCATGGCGGCCATGACGGTGTTAAAGCGGGAGATGTCGGCGGCATGGACGGTGGAGGTCATGCCTTGGATGGCTTTGAGCTCTTCCTCGAATTTCTGCATGATGATGAAGATGACGAGGGAGGAGAGGACGACGACGGTGAAGCCGAGGAAGATGATGATGGGGGTCTGGGCGACCGCGAAAGCGGGATGGGAGAGGTAAAGGATGACGAAGGTGATGATGAAGAAGAAGGCGAACCAACTGACTTGCTTGTAGATGACGGGGGAGCCGATGAGGAGACGTTCGAGGGCGAAGGCGAAGGGGATGCAGAGGGCGAGGAGGATGAGGACGGCGGTGATGAGGTCGTCGGTGATGGAGCGTACGCTTTCGTAGACGGGTCGGGAGGCGAGGAGGGCGGAGGCGGCAAGGGCTTCGCCGTGGAGGGGGCGGGCCTCCTGCTCGGCGATGGCGATGAGATCCTCGACGCGCCCGTGCATTTCCTCGAGGGAGCTGTTGAGGATGTCCTTGGAGCGAAGGAGGGCGAGGCGGGATTCGTTGAGGCGCCAGAGGTCGTTGGCTCCCTGGAAGGAGGGGCGAAGGTCGAGCCAGGAACCATCGATGGGGAAGCCTCGTCCGAGGGGTTCGTGGATGGAGGAGGAACGGAGGTCGATGCCGGAATTGTCGAGGCCGATGGCGGAGCGTTCGCCGAAGATTTTTACATCGGAGACTTTTTCCTCGACGAAGAAGGCGACGACGCCATCCTGGTTCTCGACGAAGGCTCGCTGGGAGGTGTCGTTGCCGAGGTTGGCGTTGCCGACGGCGTCGAGGACGTTGGCGGCGTCGGGCCAGAAGCGGGGGGGCATGAGGTAGAAGCCGCCGCGGGCCCGGACCATGTTGATGCGGGTGCGGAGGGAGTTGACGGACCGCATGTCGGAGACTTCAAAGGGGACGCCGCGGGCATTGAAGCGGGCGGCGAAGGCGGTGGGCTGGGGCCATGAGTCCTGCTTGGCGAGGCCGCCGATGGTGTAGGAGCCGTTTTGGTCGGTCATGATGACCTGGAAGGGATCGAAGGCGGGGTATTTGTTGTGGGGCCAGATGATGCGGTTCCAGGGCTGGACCATGTTGACCTGAATGACGGCATTTCGGACGGGGAGGTTGGGGATGGAGCTGCCGCGATGGCGACCCATGGCCATGGCGCCTTCGCTGACCTGGTTGCGGAAGCGGGGGTTGATGTAGGAGTAGTCGGTGCCGATGACCCGGCGGAGGGAAAGGCCGCGCTGGTCGGCGACGGCTTCGACCTCGCCGACCTGGGCGTTGAGGTTGCCGAGGGCGGTCATGATGCCGCCGATTTCGCGGATTTTGGTTTCGATGCGATCGAGGTCGAGCTGGTCGAGGGTGTCGGCGGGGGTGCCTTCGCGAGGGAGGGTTTCGTGGGTGGTGCCGAGGACGATGTTGTAGATGCCGTAGCGGCCGGAGACTTCACCGCTGTGGATGAGGCCGCGGGCGGCCCAGATGAGGCGGGGCTGGGTGAGGGTGGCGTCGACGGTGGCCCGTTCGAAATTGCGGGCGGGCTGGCCGGCCCGGACTTGGGCGTCGAAGGCGCGAAGGAAACTTTGCTGGACGCGGCCGTAGAGGCCGGGCTGGTCGAGGTCGGCGTTGCGGATTTCCGAGTCGCCGCCGATGATGACGCCCCAGCGGGCGGTGCTGTCGCCGAGGATAAGCGAGGTGTGGAGGGTGATCCAGCGATCGCCGAGGAGGTCAAAGATGCGCTTGGAGGAAAGGAGCATGGATTCGGTGTCGCGGAGTTCCTGCTGGCGGCGGGCGACGTCGTCGCGGACGGATTGGATGACGCGGTCGAGCTGGGGCTGGAGTTCGGGAGGGATGCCGCGGGCCCGGCGAAGGGCCCGGCGCAGGTCGTTCCAGAGGTCGAATTCGGCTTCGGCGGTTTCGATGTCGAGGCGGAGCTGCTGGCGGCGGGTTTCGTCATCGGGGTGGTCCTCGGCGTGGGCGAGGTAGGCTTCGCGCATTTGCATGAGGCGTCCGCGAAGGTCGAGGGCGAGGTCGCGGGCCTTGTCGTTGAGGCGGTCGTCGAGGCGGCGTCCGCCGGGCATGGCGAGGTGCTCGAGGGGGTTGGATTGGGCGAGGATGGCGCTGATGTTGGCGAGGAATTCGACTTCGGCCTGCCAGGATTCGAGGCGGGCGGCGATGGTGGCTTCGGGGATGCGGTTTTCGAGGGCCCAGTAGAAGGCGATGGCTCCGGCATGGGAGCGGGCTTGGTTGTCGAAGAAGGCGAGGACGATGTGGCGGCGGGGGGGATTGTTCTTGAAGGTTTCGGCAAGGTGGAGGAGGCCGGCGACGTTGGCGGCGGAGCGGGCGCCGGGGGAGGCGGCGGGGAAGTCGCCGAAGGTGTCGAGGTTGGCGGCGATGATGACCACTTCTTCGCGACCGAGGTCGAAGACGGGGTCGGT
Organism: Kiritimatiellia bacterium; assembly: GCA_035327665.1. Lineage (GTDB taxonomy): Bacteria > Verrucomicrobiota > Kiritimatiellia > CAIVKH01 > CAIVKH01 > DAOLCW01. Next base: position 65,639 of record DAOLCW010000002.1, on the reverse strand, counting down.
TCCGGGAAGGAAGGCGATGATGTTGCGGCCGGTGGTTCGTTGCCAGGTGACTTCGGAATGGAGGGTTACGGTCTGGCCGAAGGGGAGGCTGGCGCGGTCGCCCTCGTAGTAATAGCGGGGGAGGTTGGCATTGACGCGGAGGTAGTGTTGGTGGAGGGAGTCGCCTTCGTGGCCATCGGTGAAGATGACGGCGCGGGCGCCGAGGCGGAAGGCTTTGTACCACTGCATGTGGGCGTTGTAGGACATGACGACGATGCGGCCATGGACGTTGATGCGGTTGAGGTCGTCGTCGGTGGCGTCGCCGAGGTCGATGAGTTCGCCGGTGATGCCTGCGGGCGGGGTGGTGGGGGGGATGATGCCGTTGGGTCGGGCGGGGACGAGGGGGAAGGTGGTTTCGCCGGCGACAAGTTCAGCCCGGAGGATTTTGTTTTGGACGGAGGGGAATTCCTGAACGACGAGGTTGGTGATTCCGATGTCGCGAAGGCGCTGCTCGACGTGATCGGCGGCGGCGGCGTATTCGGGGGTGCCGCTTAAGCGGTGGGGATGACGGGTGAGGGCTTCGACATCCGCGCGGAGGGAGGCGGATGCGGGGGCGACGGCGGCAAGCCAGATCCCGGCGACGAGGAACAGGCGGGCGGCGGTGAGGTTGGAGAGGAGGTCACTCAATGCTGCCGACCTCCACTTGAACTTCGTCGCGGCGGGCGATGCGTTCGATGCCGCCGTCGCGTATCCACATGAGGCGGTCGCAGATGTTCATCATGCGGTGGTCATGGGTTGCGCAAATGATGGTCACGCCGCGTTCCTTGTTGAGCTTCTGGAGAATATCGAGGATTTCGTCGCCGGTGCGGTGGTCGAGGTTGGCGGTGGGCTCGTCGCAAAGGAGGATGGAGGGTTGGTTGGCAAGGGCGCGGGCGATGGCGACGCGCTGCTGCTGGCCGCCGGACATTTCGATGGGGCGGTGGAACCAGCGGGGCTTGAGGCCGACGAGGTCGAGCAGATCCATGCCGCGTCCGCGGGCGACGTCGGGGGAGACGCCGCCGAAGGCCATGGGGGTGGTGACGTTTTCAAGGGCGGTCATGTATTGGATGAGGTTGTAGGACTGGAAGATGTAGCCGATCTTGCGGCACCGGAGGAAGGCGAGTTCCTCGGCGGTCAGTTGGGCGACATCGACTTCATCGATGAAGACGCGGCCTTCGGAGGGGCTGTCGAGAGCGCCGATCATGTTGAAGAAGGTACTCTTTCCGGAGCCGGAGGGGCCCATGACGGTGATGAATTCGCCGGTGTAGATTTCGACATCGACGCCGCGAAGGGCATGGGTGATTTCCTCGCCGCGGCGGTAGATCTTCTTCATGCCGACGGTGCGGATGATCACGCGCTGGGAGGTGGCCGGATCGATGGTCGGGGAGGCTGGAAGGGTGGCGGTCATTCGATGCGCATGGCCTCCATGGGAGCGAGCCGGGCGGCCCGCATGGACGGGTACACGGCGGCGACGGCGGCGAGGATCATGCCGAGACCGATGGAGATGAGTCCGGCGTATAGGAGTTGGGTGAGGGGGAAGGCGTTGAAGGCGAGGCTTTGGAAGGTGAAGAGCATGCGGACGAAGCCGAGGAGGAGTCCGATGATGGCCCCGCCGATGCCGCCGACGATGCCGAGGATGCCGGCTTCGATGAGGAAGACGACCATGATGAAGCCATCGAGGGCGCCGAGGCATTTCAGGGTGGCGATTTCGCGGAAGCGTTCGGTGACGGACATAAGCATGGCGTTGGTGATGCCGACGGCGCAGACGAGCATGGAGACCATGGCGAGCCAGGTCATGCGGGGTCCGATGTCCATGAAGCCGCCGCCAGCCCCGGTGGTCTGGCGTTCGGCGATTTTGAGGAGGCGAACGTGGCCTTGATGGGCGGCGAGTTCCTCGATGCGTTGGGGGGAAAGTTGATCGACGTTGAGGCCATGCTCGGCCATGAGGTCGTAGAACCACTCGCTGCGGTCGCGTTGGCGAAGGAGTCCCCAGATGAGTTGCATGGAGACGTCGCCGGGGAGGACATCGCGGTCGGCGGCAACGGCCTGGCGGATGCCGGGGTTGTTAATGGTGCCTTCGATGCGCTGGATGGCTTCGAGGCGTTCGACTTCGGTGGAGAGGGTGGCGGCCTGACGTTCGGAGAGGGCGAAGCCTGCCTCGCGGAGGACTTCGCCGAAGGGGCCGTCGGCGGCGCGGAGGGCTTGAGCGAGCGGGGTGTCGCCGAGGTTTCGCTGGACGTGTCGGATGGCCCGGGCCTGGCCGTCGCGAACGGAGGCGACGAGGGAGCGAAGGTCAGGCCAGGCGGCGAGGAAGGCTTCGAAGTCCTCCACGGCGGCAGGGAAGCGGATGGTGTGCATGTCGGCGAGGTTGGCGGTAAAGGTTTGCCAGGCGGCGGGGGTTTGGAGGTGGTCGAAGATCCGGGTGGCTTCGGCGCTACCGACGAGGACGCGGCGGCGGCCAAAGTTCATGTCGTTGAAGAAGCGGAGATAGAAGAGGGCGTCGCGGGCGACGGGTTCGGCGGCGAGGAGGGCTTCGGAGGGCTTTCCGCTCATGTGGACGAGTTCGTGGAGGTCGAGTTCGGATTGGGAGACGGAAGCGATCTGTTCGAGGATTTCCTCGGTGGTCTGAGGGATGGAAAGTTTGGCGATCCAGGCGTCGACGGTGCGGAGATCCTCGATTTGCTCGCGGACGGAGTCGGCGACGGCCCGTTTGATGAGGCTCTCGGTGAGGATGTTCATGAGGAAGGCCATGGCCACGGTGATGACGGCGACGGTGACGGCGGCGCGAAAGAGGCGGTATTTGACGCCGGAGAGGGCGATTTGGAAGACGCGCCCGGCGCTGAGGATGGGTTGTTCTTTGACATCAATGGGCTTCATGGTTATCCGGGCATGATGGCAAAGGGTTTGGGCAGCTCGCCGCCGGTGGTGATGTAGTAGATGAGGCTGACGACCATGGGGACGACGCCGCCAAGCATTTCCCCGGCGATGAGTCCGAACATGATGGGCTTGCATTTCTGGTAGATGCCCATGCCGCCATATTTGGTGATGAGGAGCTTGATCAACCATCCGACGAGGAAGGACTGGGCGAAGGAGTCGCCGGCATAGGTGGACCAGACGAGGAACATGACGGGGTGGAGCGGCCAGTTGGTGAAGCGGAGGCGGAGGAAGGAAAATCCGATGACGAGCCCGGCGGCGGCGAAGAAGGCGATGAGGCCGTTGCGATGGGGGGAAGCTTCGAGGAAGCGCTTGATTCCGGTGACCTGACCGGCTTCCTCCAGTTGGCCCTGGGCATCGAGTCGTTGCATGATGCTGATGGTCTCGTTGAAGGGGCGCTTGGCCTGCTCGATTTTCCAGAGGGAGACATCGACGCCGTTGGAGTATTGGAAGTAGAGGGTCACGGGAAGTCCGACGCCGAGGCCGACGAAAATGGCGACGATGACGAAGAAGGCGGTGCGGCCCACCTTGGCTTTGCAGTCGTCGGCGAGTTTGAGGCCGTTGACGACATAGGGCATGAGGGCTTCGCGGGTGTCGTAGAAGAGCACGATGCAGAACATGAACATGAGGAAGAGGATTTCGGGGCCGAGGGCGCGGGCTCCGAAGAAGGCCCAGATGAGGGTGGCGGGGGTGCCGGTGGTGACGATGAAGAAGAGTCCGGTTTCGGCGAGGAGGCGAGCCATGACAAGGTAGACAGCGACGAGGCCGAGGCCGAAGAGGAGGGCGATGGGCCAGTCGAGTCCGGCGACGAGGGCGGAGTACACGGTGAAGAAGGCCATGCCGATCATGAAGAAGCGGGCGCCCCAGATGGCGGAGCTTTCCACGGGTTCACGGGAGGGGATGCCGAAGGCCCGGCGGAACACGGCGGAATAGTATTGGCGGCCGGTGTAAAGGAGGACAACGAGCATGCCGAAGTAGGCGCCCATGATCATCATGGCGTCCATGGTGAGGCCAAACGGCCAGCTTCCCTGCCAGCCGCCGACGCCGACGCCGTAGGTGGCGAACATGCCGGCGATGAAGATCCAGATAAAGGGGCCGATGCCGAGGGAGAGGGAGACTTCCTTGGGGAGGAAGTAGGCGACGGCGACCACGGTAAAGTAGAGGGTGAATTTTTCGAGGAGCTGGCGTCCGCCGCCTTTTTCAAAGGTGTCGGAAAGGTTGGAGAGGGAGGAGAAGTCGATGCCGAGGGGAATTTGGCCAAACAGGTAATTGGAGAACCAGAGGTTGAGGTAGTTGTAGCCGTGAATGGCGAAGACGGCGCCGAGGGCGAGCCAGAAGAGTTTGCTGCTGAGGATGGGACCGCGGTCGCCATTTTCCTCGGGGAGGAGGGATTTGGTGAAGGTGACGATGGGGTAGGGCAGGTGCTCGTGGTCGGCCCACTGTCGATGGACGACGAGGGCAAGGCAGACGAGGGCGATCCACAAACTGAGAATGATGGGGAGCCAGAAGATGAGGGCGGGTTGCCAGGCGTCCCATGGCACCTCGGAGAAGGCGAGGCGGTCGGAGGCTTCGCTGAGGCCGCGGGTGAAGCCGCTGAGTACGAGTTCTTCGTCGCGGGAGACGTCGACGAGCATGGAGTAGGGGACGGTCTTGCCGGCTCCGATGGAAAAGGCGCCGTCGGGGACGAGATCCATGATGCGTTGGTTTTGCCAGCCCGGTTCGGTTTTTTCGAAACGGTGGGGCATGACAAGGGCGGGGGTAAAGAGGCGGAGGAGGTTGGAGCCGGGGATCGCGCAGGAGGCGAGGACGAGGACGAGAATGACCGCGAGTTCGGAACGGCGGAGCAGGAGGGCGCGGCTAATTTTGGAAAGGAGGGGGTAGAGGAAAGCAAGGAAGATCACAAGCAGGCCATAGACGGAAATGGGCATGAAATTGCCCACGAACATGGTCTGGCGCATGATCCAGTCGTTGAAGTAGGTGTAGGAGTTAACGAAGGCAACTCCCAGCAGTCCCAGAATGACGGCTCGGAAGGTCACATCTTGATTCTCGTGATGGTATTCATTCGGATGGGCTTTTTCCGAGGCTTGGTTTTCAAGGTTGACCTGTGCCTACCGCCACAGCAAGAACACCGCGGCGGAGCAAGGACGTGACATAGGAGGTAACAGAAACACGGCTCTCATGAAAAGTTAAACTGTGCTGAATGGCAAACTTTTCCACAAGGGACTCCACAGTGGCCCGTCCATCGCAGGCTCGCCACAGGGATGCCCCGATAGGGTCGAGGTGGGTAAGGCGCTCCCGAGGCGGGCGGATGATCCATGAAAAGGGGGGGATCAGGAAGCCGGGCTTGCGGGTCGGGACGGCGAGCATGACCGAGCCGTCGGGGGCTTCGTCGAGGACTTCAGCGGCTTGATTGCGAAGGAGAACGGCGGAAAGCAGATCTTGCCATAAGGCGGGCAATTCAGACGTGGTGGTGCGTTCGGATTTCATTTGCCGATCGAGGGTTTGGGAAGGGAGAAGAACTCCGGGCAGGATGCCATGATCTTCTCCGCACGTTCGCGAGGGTGAAAGGCGTGGTTGGATTTTGAGGTGATGCATTGCACATGATAGAGGCGCTGATCGCGTGGGTCGATCCATGCCGAGGCGGCATACAGTCCCTTTTTCAAGAGTAGGCCACGAGGTCGCCATTCACCATGAACGCGCTCAACGGGGATTGTGTGGATGAGGCCACTTTCAAGCCTACGGTAGCGAACGGCGGGGTCGGTTTGGGATTCCAGCCATTCGCGCAGGGGTGTTTTCAACCAGGATTTAAGCATGCCATATCGGCGAAAGATCCATCGGTCGGGTCCTTTGTCGGACTGAAAGAGCAAACCGCACCGGGCGGGTTGGACTTGTGACTCGGCGAAGGAAAAAGATGCGGGGACCTTGAGGTCCATGCCGAAGGTTCGCCAGCGTTGATATCCTTCAGGATCAACCGGTACGGGACGTATGGAACCCAAAATCCGGGATTCGAGTTCGGAATCGCGGGTCTCGGGATGGATGACCACAGCTTCCACGAGAACGCCAATCAGGGGGAAATAACGTCCGAAACGGGAGACGATTTCATGTTCTCTTCGACCGGTGAGTCCGGGCCATCCGGCACACCGGAGGGATTGGATGTCGTGCCAATTCGCATCGAGGGTGGATGCGTAGTCCGTCATCATCCGGTCGAAGTCGGGTTCCGCCGCAAAAGCATGCCAGTTGAGCTCGAAGCGAAAGCGGCGTCGGTCAGCGAAGGCGCATCGGCCGCGCTTCGATTCGCGGGAGAATTGTAGCATTTCCCAGTCGGGAGGGAGGGACACGCCGATCTGCCGCCAGATCCAATCGATCATGGCCAAAGGTTCCGGTGGGGGCCACAGGTTGTCGAATAAAGCGATTCTAACCGTCCGGCCTCATGCCGGACGGTTCCCGGGAACGAGCGGATCGAATCAGCCGCCCGCACGCTCAAAAGGGAGCAGTTCGCCACCGATGACGGACGCGCCACCGTCGACATAGATGGTTTGGCCGGTGATTTTCTTCGAGTAGGGTCCGAGAAGGAAAAGTACGGCATGGGCGACTTCGTCCTTGTCGTTGATGATGTCCCAGGGGAGGGCGCTTTGTTTGTTCCAGGTGTGGGCGAGTTCGCTGAACCCGGGGATGGAGCTGGCGGCTTTGGTGGTCAAGGGGCCGGCAGAAACGGCATTGACCCGGATGAGATCCTTGCCGTGGCGGCGGGCCATGCCGCGGGTAAGGGCTTCGAGGGCGGCCTTGTTCACACCCATCCAGTTGTAGTAGGCGAAGGCCTTTGCCGATTCGAAGGTCAGGGTCACAAGCGATCCGCCGTGCTTCATGTAGGGGGCGGCATGGCGGGCCACGGTAGCGAAGGAGACACAACTGATATGGTAGGATAATTTCAAGTCTTCCACGGCATCGGTATGGAACTCCTGTCCGAGGCACGTTTTGGGATTGCCGTAGCCGATGGAATGGACGACCCCGGCCACAGGTCCGATTTTTGCGAAGAGGGCGGCGACTTCCTCTTCTTTGGTCACATCGCAATACTCGATGATGATGTTTTCTTTTTCTCCCTCGGTGAGTTTTTTGCTGCGGTCGAAGAAGATGGATTTGAGCCTTTCGTTCTGGGCGGTGTAGATGACCTTGCCGCCATACTTCTGGATGTCCCGTCCGACGGAATACGCGATGGAGTCTGGATCCAGCAAGCCCATCACCACATACGTTGCGCCTTTTTCAATCATGATTGTCCTTCCTTGAATCGGTCCTTGGTTGAGATGCGGGAGTGTATGCAAAGAGGGTGGGTTCTGGCAATGCCCGGTTGCAGGGGTCAAAAAAGTTTTGGTCAGGGGCATCTTTTAGGTTGTGACGGGGGCAAAGGCCGTTATCTTTTTGCGATTCCTTGATCCAAGGAGAACCACGACCAGATGACCACCGCTAGGGGATGATACGGATATGAAAACGGAGACACTTTCTCGCTGGACAGCCGAAGCTTCGGCGGAACTTTACGGGATCCGCAATTGGGGCGGAGGGTATTTTGACATTTCCGAACAAGGGGAGATCCTGATTCGACCGAAGGGGGAGAAGAACTCACCGGCGGTTTCGATGATGGAGTTGGTGGACGGATTGCGGGCGCGGGGCATCGGCATGCCGGTGCTGTTGCGTTTCGGGGACATTCTTGCCTCGCGTATCGCCCGGATCAACCAGTGTTTTGCCCGGGTGATGAAAGAGAGCGGCTATCAGGGCAAGTTCCGGGGGGTTTATCCAATCAAGGTCAATCAGCAGCAGCAGGTAATCGAGGACATCGTGGCGTATGGCCAGCCGTTTCATTACGGGTTGGAAGCGGGCAGCAAGGCCGAATTGATCACCGCTCTGGCCTACTGCAACAATCCTGAGGCGTTGATCGTTTGTAACGGGTACAAGGATGAGGAGTTCATCGATCTTGCCTTGTATGCCTTGAAGATGGGCTTGCAGGCGGTGATGGTAATCGAAATGCCGAGCGAGTTGGAGATGATCCTGAGCCGGGCCGAGCGGATGGGGGTTACGCCGCGCATCGGGGTGCGGGCCAAGCTGGCCGCCAAGGGCGGGGGCCATTGGAACGAGTCAGGAGGCGACCGCAGCCAGTTCGGGCTGAATGCCGCGCAAATCATTGACCTTGTGGACAATCTCCGGTCCCGCGGCAAACTGGAATGCCTGGAAATGCTACATTACCATCTGGGGTCCCAGATTCCCAACATTCGTAACATTCGTTCAGGGATCGTGGAGGCCAGCCGGATGTATGTCGATCTGGTCAAGGAGGGGGCGAGGATGGGCATGCTCAATGTGGGGGGGGGGCTAGCCGTAGACTACGATGGATCCCACTCGAACTTTGCCAGCTCGGCCAATTACAACATCGACGAATATGCGGCCGACATTATCGAGGAAATCCAAAAGACGGCGGATGCTGCGGGAGTTCCCCACCCGACGATTGTCAGCGAGTCGGGCCGGGCCACGGTGGCCCATCATTCGGTGCTATTGTTCGACATCTTTGATGTGAGCCGGATGAACGTGGCTCCCAGTGAACTGGAGTTGCCGGCGGAATCCCACGATATGCTCAAGAACCTCCAGGAGGTTAACAATACCCTCACTCCTAAAAACGTTCAGGAATGCTATCACGATGCGGTGTTCTACCGGGACGAGGTCCGGTCCCTGTTCAACCAGGGTTCAGTTTCCCTGCGGGAGCGGGCGCTCGCCGAGAAGATCTTTTGGAAGATCATTCACCGGATTGCCGAGGAAATCCGGGAGCGAAAATACATTCCCGACGAATTGGAAGATCTGGAGACGGCGATTGCCGACGTATATTTTGGGAACTTCAGTGTGTTTCAGTCGCTACCTGACTCGTGGGCGATCGAGCAGCTTTTCCCGATTGTTCCGATTCACCGGCTGAACGAGACACCGACCCGCAAGGCGGTGTTGGCCGACATCACCTGTGATTGCGATGGGAAAATCGACCGGTTCATCGACTTGCACGATGTGAAAAAGACGCTGCCGCTTCACGATATCAGTGCGGGTGGCGACTATTTTCTCGGTGTCTTTCTGGTCGGTGCCTATCAAGAAACGTTGGGCGACCTGCACAATCTGCTGGGTGACACCAATGTGGTGAGTGTTCGATTGGGCGAGAACGGTCATCCCGAATATGTCCGGGAGATCTCCGGCGATACCGTGGCGGATGTGCTCTCGTACGTTGAGTACGATCCGAAGGACATGGTCGACCAAATGCGCCGCACGGCAGAACGGGCGGTGCGTGAAGGCCGCATCACGCCTCAAGAGCGCCGTCAGATCATGGCCGCCTATGAGACGGGATTGAGCGGATATACCTACTTCGAGAAATAAGCTTGATCCTCCGCGTTCCTGCGAACGCGGCGAGTGTTCAGCGAGCTAGCTTTCCAAGCGTTTGGCGAACAAGGCGAGGGCCCTTCGCTCCCACGCCACGATCCAATCGATCGAACGGAGGTGGCGAAGGGTCTTGCGCAAGCGCCGGCCGGGGTTCAAGTGGACTTTGCGTTGAACATCAAGAATGACCTGCTGGCAGGCATCTGCGCCTTCTTTGCCGGACCAGAATGCCGTCGGACGCTCGGCAAGCCATGGTTCCTTGGCCCAGCTCAACCATTGTTGAATTCCTGCCGAGGCGAGAACCGGCGAATCTTCGGTTTGGAAAACCGGAGCGGTCGGTTCGTAAGGGTAGGGATAGAGAAAGTAGGGGCAGTCGTCGAGCAGACGGATCATGGCGAGAATTCGATCCCGCTCCCGGGGGCGCTCGTGGGGGCCGCCGACCCAGAAGCGCAGGTTCACATCGATGTTGGCCTTGCGAATCGTGGCGATGGCGGCGGCGATTTTGGCTGGTTCATGGAGGGCACCGGCCGTTTTCAGGCGTTCCGGATCGCAGGAAGGGAAGAGGATTTCCATGCGCCGGCAGCGACTGTCGAAGAGGAAATTCAAGGCGTTTTCACTAAGCATCCGGGGCAGGATTTGAGCGGACCACGCTTGGGTGGAGCGGAGGGTGATCAGTTGCTTTGACCACGCGATGAGTCGCTGCTCGGTCCAATAACCGGGGGAATCGCCGAGAAACACTTCCACAATTCCATGATGGGCGCATCGCTGGATCATCGCAGCCGCCCGATCGAGGGGCCACTCGCGGAGGGGCTGAGCGGATTGGCCAGAGGCAACATCGGCGGGAGATCGGGGGTGGCCGCGGGAAAGCCGGATGTCGGCCCGGAGGCCAGCCGGACTGGCCGAGGCATAGCCCGCCCAGTCGAGGTGAGTCCAGTCTGCCACGTTAAGGCTGCGAAGGTCGGGCAACCAATAGGGTTGAGGTACCGGATTTCCCGCAGAGGCCAATCCGGGCGTCAGATGGAGGCGCCGTTCGATATCGTGGTAATCAAGCAGGTTGCGGAGGATTGGCTCGGGATCGCCGCAGAGCGCATAGCGCACATGGGGCAGACTCAAGGCAAGTTCGGGAAAGTCTGAGGGGTGCTGCCCGCAGGTCACGATCAGCATGTCCGGATAGTTGCGATGAAGTACATCAATCACCGCGCTGGCCTCGCCCAGACCGGTGGTCTGCACGGGAATGACCGCCACAGCGGGTTTAGCAATATCCCGCAACGCATCCTTCAGCTTGGTTTCGAATTGGTCGAATAGGCGGGTATCGACAATCCGGCAGGGGTGGCTGGTCCGGTTAAGAAGAAAGGCGCGAAGGCAGAGCAAATCCCACGGTGGAGAAAAGCGCAGGGATACGCCTCCACCGGAATCAACCGCTGTGGCCGCAGGAACCGGGTCCGGCGGCTGGATCAGCACTACACTGCAACCACGTAACGAGGACATAAAAACCACTTCAATGCAAACAATTCATACATATGGGAAACGAAACCTGAAATCAATCCGAATCAGAAAATCTCTGAGACGGGACTAGGATATGGTATGACCCCTTGTTGCATGATGTGGTGCCCGGGGCGGGACTCGAACCCGCACGACCTTGCGGTCAAGGGATTTTAAGTCCCTTGTGTCTGCCATTTCACCACCCGGGCGTTAAAGGAGTGATAGCGGAGAACATAACGGTAGATTGCGGTCGTTGGGAAGGGATTTCAGTTTGCAGTCCTTGCCAATTGCCTGCATTCAGCTTAAGAACGTGTGGATGGCAAAATTGACACCGTTTGATTGGTACGAAACGCCGGTTTATTACGACATGATCTTTGATGTCGGGTCGGAGCGGGAAACTGCGTTTTTAGTGGGGGCGTGGCAGCGGCATCACCGGCTTGCCCGGGTGCCGGACCCCCTCTATGTCCTGGAACCGGCATGTGGAAGCGGGCGGCTGATGGGGCAATTTCATCGTCAGGGATGGATCGCTCATGGTTTTGATGCCCATCCGGGAATGATCGATTACGCGGAACGCCGTCTTGCCGTCGAGGGATGTGGATCGGTTCGGGTCTGGCCGGACCGGATGGAGGCGTTCACGCCTCCGAACGGTCAGAGGTATGCGCTGGCCCATTGCTTAGTGAGCACGTTTAAGTATCTGCTTACCGAGGAGGAGGCGCAAGCCCATCTCCATCTTGTCGCAGAGGCCTTGCTGCCGGGCGGGCTCTATTTGCTGGGGGTGCATTTGACCGACTATTCGAGGACGGTCTACGAACATGAGCGATGGACGGCCTCGCGGGACGGGGTGGATGTGGTGTGCAACATTCGGGGATGGCCACCGGACCGGAAGCAGCGCACGGAGGAGGTGCGGTCGCGGTTGAAGGTGATCAAGGGGGGGCACCCCCCGCAACATTATGAAACGTCGTGGACGTTCCGGACGTATAACGCGGCTCAACTGAAGCGGACGGTTCGGGAGGGGGCGCCCGGTTTGGAGGTGGCGGCTTGTTATGACTTCCGGTATGACCTCGCCGCCCCCCGCAGGTTTGACGACGAGTATGCGGATATCCTTTTGGTGTTGAGGAAGAAGATCTGATTTGGTGGCAAAAGCTGAGTTGGGCATTGTCGGGGATGGGGGGGTGAAGTAGGGTACGGGGATGTCGCATGAGGTGTTTCAGTTGGCATCGGGGTATGAGCCGTCCGGGGATCAGCCGGAGGCGATCAAACGGCTTGTTGCGGGGCTGGCGAAGGGGCATCGGTTCCAGACGCTGGAGGGAGTGACGGGGTCGGGGAAGACGTTCACGATGGCGAATGTGATCGCCCGGTACGGGAAACCGACGTTGGTGATGTCGCACAACAAGACGCTGGCAGCGCAGTTGTACGCGGAGCTGAAGGGTTTTTTCCCGAATCACGCGGTGGAGTACTTCGTGAGTTATTTCGATTACTATCAGCCGGAGGCGTACATTCCGCAGACGGATACGTTTATCGAGAAGGATTCGTCGATCAATGCGGAGATCGAGCGGCTCAGGCTTTCGGCGACGGATGCGTTGATGAACCGGGAGGATGTGATTGTCGTGGCGTCGGTGTCGTGCATCTACGGCCTGGGTTCGCCGGAGGATTACCGGGGAATGGTGGTGGAGATTGAGCGGGGTGGGGAGTGGGACCGGAACCAGCTCCTGTCGAAGCTGGTGGATATTCAGTACACACGGAATGACATTGAGCGGTCGCCGGGCACGTTCCGGGTGCGGGGGGATGTGGTGGATGTGGTGCCGTCGTACACGAAGACGGGGATTCGGATCGAGTGGTTCGGTTCGGAGGTGGAACGGATTCAGCGGATCGATGCGCTGACCGGGGAGGCGGAGGCGGAGTTGGACCATGTGGTGATTTCGCCAGCGAAGCATTTCGTGACGCCAAGCTATAAGATGGAGAAGGCGATCGAGCGGATTCTTGCGGAGTTGGAGGAGCGGGTGGGGTGGTTCGAGGGGAACCACAAGCTGCTGGAGGCGCAGCGGATCCGGATGCGGACGATGTACGATATCGAGATGATGCGGGAACTGGGGTATTGCTCGGGGATTGAGAATTATTCGCGGCACCTGACGGGCCGGGAGGCGGGGGATCGTCCGTACACGATGATTGATTATTTTCCGGGGGAGTTTTTGACGATTCTTGATGAGTCGCATGTGACGGTTCCGCAGATCCGGGGGATGTTTAATGGGGATCAGGCGCGAAAGCGGGTGCTGGTGGAGCACGGGTTCCGGCTGCCGAGCGCGCTGGACAACCGGCCATTGCAGTTCGATGAGTTTTTGAAGGTGGTGGGGCCGGTATTGTTGGTGAGCGCGACGCCGGGACCATTTGAGCTGGAGCATTCGGAGGCGGTGGTGCCGCAGTTGATCCGTCCGACGGGGATTGTGGACCCGCCGGTGGAGATCCGTCCGCTGAAGGGACAGATCGACGATGTGATCGAGGAGATCCGGTCGCGGGCAGAGAAAGGGGAACGGACGCTGGTCACGACGCTGACCAAGAAGACGGCGGAGGATTTGACGGAGTACCTGACGAAGCTGGAGCTGCGGGTGAAGTATTTGCACTCGGAGATCGACGCGATTGAGCGGGTGGAAATCCTCCGGGGGTTGCGGCGGGCGGAGTTTGACTGTTTGATCGGGATCAATCTTTTGCGGGAAGGGTTGGATTTGCCGGAGGTGTCGCTGGTCGCGGTGCTGGACGCGGACAAGGAAGGGTTTCTGCGCTCGCAGACGTCGTTGATCCAGACGGCGGGTCGGGCGGCCCGGCATATCGAGGGTCGGGTGATCCTGTACGCGGACGCGGTGACGGATTCGATGAGGCGAATGATGGAGGTGACGGAGCAGCGTCGTTCCCGGCAGATCACGTATAACCGGGAGCATGGGATTACGCCCCGGCAGATTGTGAAGGAGATTCAGGAGAGCCTGGTCATTCGGTCCCAGGCGGAGGAGGTCGAGCAGATGGTGGTCCGGGAGGACGGGGGAGGCTATGATGTCCATGAGGTGGTGAGGGAACTGGAGGCGGAGATGCTGGAGGCGGCGGAGGCGCTGGAGTTCGAACGGGCGGCGTTGCTGCGGGACCAGATCCATGAGTTGAAGGCAGCGCATGGAATGGGTACGGCGGACACGAAGAAGAAGCCGAAGCCGCAATCAAGTGCGCGGTACAAGATCAAGCGAGGAAAATTCCATGGGAAACGCAAGCCTACCTGAACTTCCGGGACCGTTGGTGGTGGTCGATCTCGGCAATACGAGCGCGACGCTGGGCCTGGTGAGGAATTACCGGGTCACCCGGTTGGCCCGGCTTGAGGGCAAGGATCAGCGGCCGGAGACGATCGCGAAGGTTCTGCGGAAGGTCGCGGGCGCGAGCAAGGTGTCGGGTTCAGCGCTGGCTTCGGTGGTCCCGGGATCGACCCGGATGTGGAGCGAAGCGATGGCGGCAACTTGCGGGGGGTCACCGCTGGAGGTGACGCATCGGTTGCGGCTGGGAGTTCCAGTGACCTATCCGAAGCCGGCAAGCATCGGGGCTGACCGGTTGGCGAATGCGTGCGGGGGAGCGTTCCGGTATGGTCGGCCGTTGATTATCGCGGACTTTGGCACGGCGGTGACGTTTGATGTGATCACCCGGGAGGAAGGGTATTGCGGAGGGATTATTGCCCCCGGCTTGCCGTTGATGTTCGACTACCTCGCGGAGAAGACGGCGAAACTTCCGCACCTGAAAATCGAGGCGACCCGGGCCACGGTGGGCAAGAGTACGCGGCAGGCGATGCAACTTGGAGCCCAGTGGGGGTATCGGGGGATGGTACGGGAAATTCTCCATGAGTTGCGGCGACGGCCTGATCTGAAGCGGGCGAAGCTGGTGGCGACGGGCGGCTTCGCGGGGCGGATTGTGGAGGGGTTGCGGCCGGCGATGACCGTGGATGCGGACATCACGTTGTTCGGGCTGGCGTGTATTTACGGGTTGAATCAGGGTTGAGGTCGGGCGCATCGCCGAATTTATGCATCTTGTCCCGAATGCGGCGTCGCGTAGCTCCGCCCTCCCAAAAGCGGAATGATCTGCACTGCGGGTGTTGCGACTGCCTGATTACACAAAGCTGAAGATGACCCATTGAGATCGCAAGTCCGACTGCGCACTGGACTTTCGAGGCGGGGAACGTCATTTTGTACGGGTGTTTTTTGATTCCATGACCTTTTTGACCGTGAGCATCAGCCTATGACTATGACGAGAATTGATCATGCGTTTGCCGGACTTCGCAAGGCGAAGCAGAAGGGGTTTATCGCCTACATCACGGCTGGGGATCCGAACCTGGATGCGACGGTAGACATCGTGCTCCGTCTGGAACAGGAGGGGGTGGATGTCATCGAGCTTGGACTTCCGTTTTCGGATCCGCTGGCCGACGGGAAGGTCAACCAGGAGTCGGCGGCGCGGGCTCTCGAAGCGGGTACGACGCCTTTTGGAGTGTTGGACTGTGTGGCGAAGATCCGGAAGCGGTCGCAGATTCCGCTGATGTGCTACACGTATATGAACCCACTGGTCGCCCTGGGATTTGAGCGGTTCGCAAAGCGGGCGGCGGAGGCGGGACTGGATGGATTGCTACTGCTCGACCTGCCGGTGGAGGAGGCGACTAATGAACCGGGGATTCTTGCCGGGCACGGTTTGAATTTTATCTGTCTGGTCACGCCCACCACACCGGAAGAACGGATCAAGAAGATCGCGGCGACGGCGTCAGGCTTTATTTATTGTGTCTCGCGGGAAGGGGTGACGGGGGTTCAGGAGAAGCTGGGCAAGGGCGCCCTGGATTTGGTGAAGCGGACCCGCAAGCATACGAAGCTTCCGCTTGCTCTGGGATTCGGAATCTCGACTCCCGATCATGCGCGGGCGGCGGCCAAGCCATCGGACGCGGTGGTGGTGGGTAGCGCGATTGTAAGTCGGTTTCATCAAGAACCAAAGACGGCGAAGGGGCGCCAGCAGGCTGCAGCCTGGGTGGGCGGCCTGGTTCGGGCAGTAAAGGAGACGTAGGATGTCGGAAACGTGGTATGCGGTAGTTTTAGCGGGTGGCAAGGGCGAACGGTTCTGGCCACTGAGCACGGGCAAGCGCCCGAAGCAGTTGCTGGACTTGGTGGGGGAGCGCCCCATGCTGGCTCAGGCAGTGGAACGACTGGAGGGACTGATTCCGCCCGAGAGGGTTTTTATCGTTACCAACCGCGATCTCGTAGAAGCGACGCGACTGGCGGTGCCGGAAGTGCCGGCCGAGCAGGTAATCGGGGAGCCGGTGGGCCGGGACACAGCGGCCGCGGTGGCCTTGGGCACGGCGTTGGTTAAGGCCCGCGATCCGGAGGCGTCGTTTTGCATTTTGACCGCTGACCATGTGATTGGGGAACTGGACCGGTTCCGGGTGACGCTGCGGGAATGCCTGCGCCTCGCGGAGAAGGAGGAGGTTTTGATCACCATCGGGATCCGGCCCACCGAACCCTCGACAGGGTACGGCTATATTGATATGGGCGATCCGGTTCGCGCGGCGGATGGCATTGAATTCTTCAAGGCCCGGCGGTTTGTGGAGAAGCCGGATGCGGGGACGGCCCAACGTTATCTGGAGGCGGGGCACTACGTCTGGAATTCGGGTATGTTTATCTGGTCGGTGCGAAGCATCGAGACCGCCTTCCGCCGCCACCGTCCCGGACTTGCGGAGTTGATTGACGCGCTTGCGGCGGTGGCGTTTACCCCGGCGTTCGGGGAGGAATTGGACCAACAGTTCGCAGGCTTGGAGAAAATCTCGGTGGACTATGCGATCATGGAGAAGTCCGACAACATTCTCGTGGCGAAGAGCGTGTTCACGTGGGATGACGTGGGGGCATGGCCGGCTTTATCCAATCATTTTGCCGCCGATGCTTCGGAGAATACCTTAATCGGGTCCTGCGAGGCCTTGGATTCCGGCAGAAACATTGTCTATTCCAAGGGTCACCTTACCGCGTTGGTCGGGGTGGACGATTTGATCGTGGTTCAGGCTCCGGGTGTCACGCTGATCTGCCCGCGCGAAAAGGCCCAGGACATTAAGATACTGGTGGCCGACCTGCGTTCAAAGGGCGGCTACGAAGAGGTTCTTTGATGGGGCGAATCCTCGGGGTTGACTACGGAACGCACCGGATCGGGATTGCCTCAAGCGATCCCATGCAGATGTTCGCGAGTGCGCTGGAGGTGATTCCGGCGACGCCGGTTGCGGCCTGCCTGTCCCGGCTGGAGGAACTTTGCCGCCGTCAGGAGGTGGAGCGGGTGGTGGTGGGACTGCCATTGAACATGAATGGCACCAAGGGTCCGGCGGCGGAAGCGGCGGAAGCGTTTGCGGAGAAGTTGCGGGGGGTGGTCGCGGTGCCGGTGGTGTTGTGGGACGAACGCCTGACGACCAAGAGCGCCCATGATGCACTCATCGAAGCGGGGACACGACGGGAAAAACGCAAGGATGTGGTCGATAAGGTTGCGGCGCAAATTCTCCTCCAGCATTATCTCGACGCCCAGTGTCCGACATGAAGCCGACCGAATCGATCCAGCGGTACAAGGCGGTGGTGGCCTATGACGGCCATGCGTTTGCGGGGTGGCAAGTCCAGCCGGGAAAGACGACGATTCAAGGCGAGCTGGAGCGGGCGGTTTATGAGCTGACGCGCCAGGAGGTCCGGGTCTTTGCCAGCGGGCGCACCGACACCGGGGTACATGCGGTAGGTCAGGTCATCCATATGGATCTTCAGATTCAGCAGCGTCCAGATCAGATGATGCTCGGACTCAACCGTTTTCTTCCCGATGCCATCCGGGTGATGAAGGTGGCCAGGGTCAAGCCGGATTTCGATGCCCGGATGACCGCCACCGGTAAAGAGTACCGGTATTTTATCTGGAATGATTTTATTCTGCCCCCGCATCTTCGTTTCTACCGGACGCACGTTCGGAAGCCTTTGGATCTTGAAGCGATGCGGCGAGCGGCGGGATTTCTGGAAGGGACCCATGATTTTGCCGGGTTCTCGACCAACCCTGGCTATGATCGAGGCGGAACCGTGCGCCGGATTGACTGCCTCTCGATCACCCGCAAAGGCAAGGACGTCACGCTGATTGCCCGGGGCGAAGGCTTTCTCTATCGGATGGTGCGTAGCCTCGCCGGCTTTTTCATCCGGGTCGGGGTGGGGGACCTGCCGCCGGAAATGGCATTGGCCATTCTTGCCGGTAAAGAGCGCACCGCCCGTGTGCCAACGGCAAGTCCGAACGGACTGTTTTTGTGGAAGGTGTTTTATCCCAAGTCGAGTCGTGGCGAGAGGGGCTGACCGACCCTCCGGGTTCCTTGACGGGGGAGGGTGGGTCGAGTAGCCTACGGCACTTTTGTGGAACCAACCTTGAATCTGCCTGTTCATATTTATCCCTCCCTTTTAGCCGCTGATTTTGCCCGGCTGGGGGAAGCGTGCACCCGGTGCCATGAGGCGGGGGCGGATGGATTGCACCTCGATGTGATGGATGGCCACTTTGTTCCCAACATCAGCATGGGTCCGGCCGTGGTCGATATGGCACGGAGGGTGGCTCCGGATCTTTACCGGCATGTGCATTTGATGGTTACCCACCCTCAGGATGTACTTGATGCGTTTGTCGCGGCGGGATCGGAGATGATTCAGATTCATGTCGAGTCACGATGCGAGCCGGGCGAGGTTCTCGCCGCGATCCGGGAACTCGGCCTTAAAAATGCAATTGTCCTCAATCCCGAAACCCCGGCGGAGTCGGTCCGGCCCTACCTCGATCAGGTCGATGAGGTGTTGATCATGTCGGTTCATCCGGGTTTTGGGGGACAATCGTTCATGCCTTCGGCCCTCGGAAAAATTGCCACGTTGCGGGCGTGGGCGCCTGATTTAAATCTATCGGTGGACGGGGGCGTGGGACCGGAGACGATCGGGGCTTGCGCGTCGGCGGGGGCCAATCTATTTATCGCGGGGACCGCCTTGTTCCGGCATCCGGATCTTGCTGCGGGGATCCGGGAGCTCCGGGAACGGGCTGCGAACGGGGCCACTCAACCCGACCTATGGAAAAACTTTACGGTATGAAAGATTTAAGCCACATCCGCAACTTTTGTATTATCGCCCACATCGACCACGGGAAGTCCACCCTGGCTGACCGTATGCTCGAGTTGACCCATACGGTGGAGAAGCGGGAGCTCAAGGAACAACTGCTCGACGACATGGACTTGGAGCGAGAGCGGGGGATCACCATCAAGGCTCATCCGGTGACCATGTCCTACAAGGCACGGAACGGGCAGACCTATACATTCAACCTCATCGACACGCCTGGACATGTGGATTTTTCCTACGAAGTGACGCGGAGCCTCGCCGCGTGCGAAGGGGCGTTGCTGGTGGTGGACGCGACCCAGGGGGTGGAGGCCCAGACCGTGGCCAACACCTACCTCGCGGAATCCCAAGGCCTGACCCTGGTTCCTGTGCTCAACAAAATCGACATGCAAAGCGCAGATGTCGAGGATGTCTGCCATCAGATCGAAGAGATTCTCGCTATTCCCGCCAACGACTGCGCGATGGTGAGCGCGAAAACCGGACTGGGGGTCCCGGATGTGCTGGAGATGGTGGTGGAACGAATTCCGCCACCCACGACCACCCAGGAACGGACACGGGCGCTGGTTTTTGATTCGGACTATGATGTGTACCGGGGGGTCATTACCTACGTCAGGGTGGTCGATGGGGCGATTGCCACCGGCGACCGGATCCGCCTGCTCAGCACCGGCAACGACTACGAGGTGAAAGAAGTGGGGATCTTCGATCCCGACCTGACCCCCCGCAAGTTGCTGGAGGCCGGAGATGTCGGCTACATCATCAGCAACATCAAGGATCCCTCGGAAATCAAGACCGGTGATACCGTGACCCAGGCCCGTTTCCCCGCCGACCAGGCTCTGCCGGGATTCCAGATGGTTCACCCCATGGTGTTCAGCGGCATCTATCCGGTGGACACCAATGACTTTGAAAAACTCCGGTTCAGCCTGGACAAATACAAGCTGAACGACAGCTCGTTTTCGTACATGCCCGAGTCCTCTGTGGCCCTCGGTCTGGGCTTCCGGTGCGGCTTCCTCGGGTTGCTACATATGGAAGTGGTTCAGGAACGGTTGCGCCGGGAATACGATGTTGATCTAATCACCACGTACCCTAACGTGATCTACCGGGTCAACAAGACCGATGGCACGGTGGAGGAGATCGAGAATCCGACCAAACTGCCCGACCCGACCCTCATGCGGTCGATCGAAGAGCCGATGATCAAGGTGTTTCTGATCTGTAGCAACGAGACAATCGGGGACATGCTTCAACTGATGGTCGACCGCAGGGGGACGGTGGAGAAGACCGATTCCATCGACCACAAGCGGGTGATGCTGACCGGCATGCTGCCCCTCAATGAGATCCTCATCGACTTTCACGACCGGTTGAAAAGCATCAGCCGGGGGTACGCCTCGATGGATTACGAGCATGCGGGGTATCAGGAGTCGGATCTGGTCAAGCTGGAGATTCTCGTGCACGGGGAGCCGGTCGAGGCGTTTTCCTGCATTATTCACCGAACCAAGGCGGAGGCGCGGGGCCGGCAAATTTGCGAGCGGTTAAAGGATTTGATTCCGCCCGCGATGTTTCCCATTGCGATTCAGGCGTCGGTGAACCGGAAGATCATTGCCCGGGAAACCATCCGGGCGATGCGAAAAGATGTGACGGCGAAATGTTACGGCGGCGATATCACGCGCAAGCGAAAACTTCTCGAGCGGCAGAAGGAAGGCAAAAAGAAGATGAAGCAAATTGGACGGGTGAGCATTCCCCAGGAAGCGTTCGTCAAGGTTCTGAAAGGGTAATCTCCGATGACGTTTTTTCAACGCCGCCGCTATCGCAAAGCCATCCGCCATTTGCTGCACGAAGCGCGCCATGCCATGAACATGCGGGGAGATGTGGCAGAGGCACCCGTATTCGAACGCGTCAAGGATCGTGCGGCCGCCCTGCGGGCGGCATGGGATCGGCAAGCAGGGGAGGGGGAGCTGGACCATGCCATGGAGGAGGTGGAAAAGGCGATTCAAGCCATCTATCCGCCTCGATCCAAACCACGCCTGCGGGAGAATTTGGAAATCTTTGTGGTCGCCATTGCTGTCGCGATGGCGTTTCGGGCGTATTTCATTCAGCCGTTCAAGATTCCCACCGGCTCCATGCAGCCGACCCTCAATGGCATAACCATGGATCCTGCGGCGGAACGGCAGTGGCACGATCGTTTTCCCTTTTCCATGGTCAGCTTGGCTCTGTTTGGTGAACGCTATGTCGAGGTCCGGGCCAAGGATACGGGTACCCTGCAACTGGTCGGCCAACGAAGCGAAGACAGTCAGCTCGTCTTCGCAATCAACGGAAAATTGCATGTCGTTCACCAGGACATGAGGTTGTACTTCAATCCCTTTGGAGCACCGCCAGTGTTCAATCAAGGGGATCTGATTGCGAGTGGGCGTCGACAGATCGGAGATCACATCTTTGTCAACCGGATGAAGTACAACTTTGTACGACCAGGTCGGGGGGACGTTTTTGTGTTCAGCACGCGGGCCATAGAGCATGTACAAATTCGTCCAGACGCGTTTTACATTAAGCGCATGGTGGGGTTGCCCCATGAGCGCATCGCGATTGTGCCACCATATTTGGTTGCCGACGGCAAACGGGTCATGGAGCCGAAAATCTTTCAAACCATCCTCGAAGCACCGGGATACCACGGATATTCCCTGGTGGATGGGACGCCGCCTTTTGCCCGGCTGACCACTCCGGCGGCTTCGATTCAATTAGGGAAGGGTGAATACCTTGCGTTTGGGGACAATACCCGGGCCAGCCTCGACAGCCGGTATTTTGGGGCGGTTCGTAACCGCGAGATCATTGGTCCGGCTTTCTGGGTCTATTGGCCCTTTACCAAGCGCTGGGGTTGGATTCATTAACCTAGCAGGAATCATCGGAAAAACATCCGAAGCAACCCCCTTATACAACGTCGCATAATATATATTATGTCTACAAATGAATGGTTTGGCAATCTATTCCTTGGGGTTCCCCCGGATTGTGGCATGAATTCGCTACTACGCCCGTCTCTCAGGTTCGGTTAATCAGCTTCTCGTAGAGTTGAGCATATTGCATGGCGCTTTGCGTCCACGAGGAGTCTCGCCGCATGGCTTGCTCGATGACGTGCGTCCAGGCCGGCCGTTTGCCACGGTACATCTCAACGGCCTTTTCGACGGTTTGATCCAGCGCTTGCGGCGTGAATTCCTTGAACACGAAACCATTCCCTGATTCAGGATGGAGGCAGGCATCGATCACGGTGTCGGCCAAACCTCCAGTTGCGTGAACGATCGGTGGTGCTCCATACCGCATGGAATAAAATTGGTTCAATCCGCAGGGCTCGAATTCGGATGGCATCATGAACATATCCACACCAGCAAAGATCCTCCGGGCCAGAATCGGATCGAAGGCCTTGAAGAATCGAATTCGGCCCGGCCACTGCCTCTCCCATCGGTAGACCAGAGCGGCCATTGATTCCGGTCCATCTCCGAGGATGACCCACCCCATATCCGGGTAACGGGTCATCCATGCATCGATCAGAGAATGGATCATTGGGATCCCTTTTTGACTCGTCAAACGGGAGACCATGCCGACAAGCGGTCCTTGATCCGGCAGGTTTAATCCAGAGCGATGGATCAGATCCTGTTTACAGGTTTTGCGACCTTTGAGATTAAACACCGAGAATCGATGGGCAAGGTGATGGTCTTTTTGTGGATTCCACTTCTCGGTGTCGATCCCATTTACAATACCCTGAAGCTTGTTTTGGCACTCGGCAAGAACCCCCTCAAGACCGCATCCGAATGTTTGGGTTTGAATTTCCTTGGAGTAGGTTTTGCTTACGGTGGTGATTGCATCGGCGGCAATGATTCCCCCTTTCATACAATTCACATTCCCATAGTACTCGAGGCAATCCACATTGAAGCAGGAAAAGGGAAGATTGGAATAGGAGAACAGATTCCCATCAAAAACGCCTTGGAAGGCAAGATTGTGGAGGGTGTAGACGGTTTTTTCACGCCAAGGTCTCCCCTCCCCCTTCAACCCGTATCGAAGGTAAAGCGGCATGAGACCGGTTTGCCAGTCGTGGCAGTGAACCAAATCCACGGGTTCAGCGAGGGTATCGAGATAGGCCACCACCGCTTTTTGGAAAAAAACGAAGCGCTCGAAATTGTCATCATAGTCCCGGTCGGAAACAGTGTAGAGGAAGGACCGGTCGAAAAATTCATCGCGGGCAATGAATACCAAGTCCGATCGTGCGGGATCATTGGAGACCCACACTTCAGCCCGGAGGGTGTGAAATCCCACAGGAATACTCAACATTTGCCCGGTAAATCGAAGCGGGAGTCCGGACTCCCGAACCTGACGATACAAAGGCATGATCTGCAGAACGGTCCAACCGAGCTTGCGGAGGGCGATGGGAAGGGCGGCTGTAACCTCGGCCAAGCCACCGGTTGAGGCATAGGGGGTGATCTCGCTGGAAATAAATGCGATTTTCTTTTTCACGATTGTTGTCCCGTCATGCCATACTGAACGCTACACCCATGAAACGACCATCCGACTTTACCCAATCTCTTGCCGCCCGCCTATTTAAAATATTGGAGGAACCAGGCTACCGGCCAAGCAAGGATCACGATCTTGCCCGGCGTCCGGATCTCGATGCCTCCCCCAGGGACATTCGTTATGCTTTGCGCCTTCTCGAACGCGAGGGCAAGGCCGTAAAGTCAAAAGGCAATCGTTGGGAAGCAGCTACCGCTGCTTCGTATCCGAATGCTTTGGCGGTGGAAGGGCAATTGTTAATTACCTCGGCGGGGTTCGGGATTGTCGTGATGGATCCGCCCAACAAGCAGGAATACTTTATTCCACCCGCAGCGCTGGGCAGCGCGATGCCGGGAGACCGGGTACGCATCGAGCCGACACGAAAAAGCGGGCGACGCCGTCCGTCCGACACCGATAAGCCAGAAGCAATCATTACCGCGATCATAACGCGTCATTGGCGCAAGGTCGCGGGGCAGTTTATGCTTGGGTCCTATTATCCCTATGTTATTCCCGGTGACCCGCGCATCCGTTCCACGCTTCATGTGCGGGAGGTGGAACCCTCACTCGAACGGATTCCTCAAGGGGACATGGTTGTCCTTGAATTGGATGATCCCGTTTTACCTGCCCGGGTTCAAACCGGGCGCGTCATCCAGCATCTTGGACCGGTGGATCTGCCGGGAGTCGATATGGCGGTGCTCATGGTCAACCGGGGCATCCAGACCGAATTCCCCGACCAGGTGCTTTCTGGAGCCAAGTCAATCTCCCCCACCCTTTCCGATCGCGACTACCGGGGTCGTCGCGATTTGCGCGACCGCTTGCTCATTACCATCGATCCTCGAACCGCCAAGGACTACGACGACGCGGTTTCTCTCGAAGAGCGGGATGGCGATTGGATCCTTGGAGTGCATATCGCGGATGTCTCCCATTTCGTGACCCCCGATTCCGACATTGACCTTGAAGCACGCCAACGGGGAAACAGTGTGTACATGGTCGACCGGTTCATCCCTATGCTCCCAAAGCATTTAACCGCCGATGTATGCAGTCTTCGCGAGGGCGTGGACCGGCTTGCCTACTCAGTGGATATCCGGATCGACAAGGACGGCCACCGCATTTCCGCGGAAACCTATCGGTCGGTGATCCGTTCGCGAGCGTGCCTTGTTTATGAAGATGTTCAGGCGTTTCTGACCGGCGGGGAGTCGCCGGTGGCTCCAGAGCTTCGCCCACTGTTGACTGAGATGAACGGGCTGGCGCTAAAATTGCGGGCCCTGCGGTTCGAGGCGGGAGCGATTGATCTCGCCCTGCCGGAGGTGGAGTGCATTCTCGACGAGGAGGGTCGGCCGGTCTCCTTGACCCGCCGCAACGCACCCGAGGCTTATCATTTGATCGAGGAATTTATGCTCGCCGCGAACTGCGCGGTGGCGGATCGGTTTGTAGAGGCGGGCCTTCCCGGTTTGTATCGCATTCACGAGGAACCTTCGGAGGAGCAATGGACCCAGATGGCGGTGGACCTTCGGATGCTGGGCCGCACCGATGAGCCCACCTGTCGAGAGGATTTAAACCGGATTTGCCGCGACGTGCGGGGAACCCCGGCCGAGTATGCGATCAACCTTGCCATGCTGAAGAATTTCAAGCGGGCGATGTACACCTCCACCTGCCTCGGCCATTTCGGCCTCGCCTTTCCCCGGTACACCCACTTCACGTCCCCGATCCGACGTTACCCGGACTTGTTGGTCCATCGTATTCTCGATGCACTCGACCGAAACCAGCGCCCGCCCTATTCCAAGGACGAACTGGACGCAGTGGGCTTCCATTGTTCGGAGACCGAAAGGAACGCTGACAAGGCCGAAGAGGAAAGCCTTGCCGTGAAGCGGATTCAATTTTACGAGCGAAGGCTGGAGGAAGGAGACATTGGTCCGGAGGATGCGTTGGTATTGGGAATCAACCAACGCGGGATGATGATAGAAATCGTGCCGACCTTGCAAAAGGGATTTATTGCCTTCCGGGATATCACCATCGGCTATATGGATCCGGATGTGGACAAGGGCCGGGTGATGCACAAGGGCAAGGTCCAGTACCGGGTCGGCGATGTTCTTCCCGCCACCCTGTTGCGGGTGGATGCCCGCAAGCGGCAGATCGATTTCGGGGTGGGTCCCAGCGCCGAAGCGACGAAGGACCCGGATGGACGTTCCCAACGTTCCGGTCGTTCGGGTAAACGACCTCGCGGCGGACGCGGTCAGCGCAAGAGATAAATGAGTTGAGTCAATTCGCCGGCTCGGTCGACATCGATCACCACCGCATTGAGCCGCTCGTGAACAAATTCGCTGAGGAAGTATTCGGCCCGGGGCTGGCTGGTCATCCGCATCGAGTTCACGGCCCGGATGACATCCCCTTCACGCAAGCCGACCGCCTCGAAAAACTCCCGCTCCCCCACCGGTTCCAATCGAAATCCGTCGGGCTCCCCTTCTTCATCGCGAACCCCTTTCATCGACATGTAAAGAGAGGCCACCCGCTCCGGCTGGTCGAGGACCGCCCGATAATAGCCCATCAAGGCGTCCCGGCTCATCACCCAACGGGTTTCGGCGATCTGCTGTCCGAACTTCGTTTCGGAGAGGATGCGTTCCCCGTGCTGGGTAAATCGTTCGTCCGATGCTTCCGTCGTGGCGGTAGCCCGCGCAATCGGTTCGGTAAAGCCGAGCCGGATCTCGATATCCCGTCCTTGTGAACGGGCAATTAAACGATCCGCATAAATTCGAATAATTTCGAGGGTAGCAACCCGATCGCCCTCGCGGACGAGGTATTGGCGCTGCTCGCCGAGATCATCAAGAATAGCGCTTCGCTGCGGAATGACATTGGCGTCCTCGGATTGAATAAAGAACGTTCCTGCCAACCGGTAGCGATTGGCGGCGGGATCCTGAGGCTCTTCCGTCCGGTCGGTACGTTGAAATACCTCCCAGGACCGCGCATCGAAACGCACGCTTGCATCCTGACCGGGAATGTCCCGGGGTTTGGACACCGGAAGTTGGCCCGGGTCCGGACCCAGCCAGCGCCATCCATACCACACGGCCAACATCCCGGCTAAAAACCACAAGACCAAAGCCGCGACTCGACCCGCCTGCATCCATTGCGACGATGTCAACATGGGACGCATCCTAAGCCTGACGTGCCGGGTCATCAAGCGACAATCCGATCAAAGAAGTGAGCGGGTGGGTTGTAAGCCGGATTTTGTTTCCCGCCGAAACGGGACGATGATCATTTATCTCGCCGATGTCGGCATGCGCGATCAACCCGGAACGTTTTCCACTCGCGTGGAAGTGAGGCGGGCCGCCTCCCGTTCCCTATTTGATCTTGCTCCGGATGGGGTTTACCCTGCGGGGTTTCTCGCGAAACCGCCCGGTGGTCTCTTACACCGCCTTTTCACCCTTACCCCGAAACCGCCTTTCGGACTGCTTCGGGGCGGTCTGTTTTCTGTGGCACTTTCCGTCATCCCGGTTTGCCCGGAACTCTCCCCGCCCCGTCTAAAACGGCCCAGGGGACATCCTGCCCTGTGGAGTCCGGACTTTCCTCCCCGCGCGTTGTTTCCAACCGCAGAGCGATCATCCGCCCACCCGCTCGAAAGACAACCTACGCGATTAGCCCGGCCAATACAAGAGCCGACCGCAGTGCGGGCAGGACGCCATGGTATCACCACGCTTGACGTCTTGGACCACCTGGGGCGGAAGTTTGAGGCGGCACCCCCCGCACGTTGTTCCGTTGTCCACGGGAACAATCGCGAAATCGCCCCTATTCTTGAAGATCCGGTCATAACGCGAAAGCCAGATCGGATCGATCTCTTTTGCCTTGGCATTGCGCATTTCGGTGACCTTGGCCAATTCTTCCTGGATACGGACCAGTCGTTCGTCGAGCATGCCGGTATCCCCAGCGACCGTTTGTTCCTCACCAGCCAGCGAGCCCTCGAGGTCCGCACTCCGGGCCTTGTCGGCTTCGGCCTGCTCCATAAAGGAAATTTCTTTCTCTTCCAATTCCTTGACTTGTTTGCGCAAGCCCTTGATTTCAGTCTCGAGAGCCCGGTATTCCTCGTTGTTCTTGACCTTGTTTTGCTGCTCAAGGTACTTGCGGATCTTGTCTTGTCGGGCTTCAATGTCCAATTCGACCTGTTTGGTTGCCGACAACGTTTTTTTCAGGGCTTCCCGGGACTGTTCGAGACTGTCCCGATGCTGTTGCAAACGACTTTCCACCATGGCCTTGCGGGCGGGTATGTCCTTGGACTCCCGAGTGAACTGACGGATGCGGCGGTCGTAGTCCTGCAATTCGAGTAGTTGGTCAATCATCGTCACGTCAATAGCTCCGGAAATAAATTAGCTAAGCATCCTATCGGAGGGGGACCAGGAAAGTCAACGGCTGGAATTTGTCTTTTTCTCGGGTTGCGGTATGATGGTGTGGTTCCATTGACTATTTTTATGAACGAATCCCTTGCCCCAACTTCATTACCTGGTTCGAATTCTTGGCTTCGCCGCACGGTGATCAGCCCCGTGGCTGGATTGATCCGGCAAGGGATTGCCCCGGCTCCCCTTTCCATAAGCCTTGCCGCGGGGGCGATGATTGGCATCTTTCCCGTCATTGGTACCACCACCATGCTCTGTCTGGTTGTTTCGCTTGGATTGCGCCTGAACCCGGTGGCCATTCAACTCACCAACTGGCTGGTTTACCCCGCTCAACTTCTACTGATCATCCCTTTTGTCACCTTGGGCTCCCGGTGGTTTGGCAGCGACCCCATCCCGCTTGCCCCGACTGAACTCGCCGATAAATTTTCCGCTGACTTTTTGGGTACCTTGGCAGAATTTGGCCATGCGATTGTCTTTGCATCCGTCGCGTGGGCAACCTTCGCGATTCCGGGTACGCTTCTACTCGCGGCACTTCTCTATCCGGTGATCCGGAGGATGCACCTTCAACGCGCGGTTCTACCTGCATCAACGTCCATCCCATGATTCATCTGCTGCCTTTTCTCGGATATGGTTTCCTGTTTGTCACCCTGTTCATGACAGGTTTGTGGTGGCAGCAACGACGCACCCACAATGCAGGGATTGTCGATGTCGGCTGGTCGGGTTCGATTCCCCTTCTCGTCGCGGGATTTGGCCTCGCCTCCCCTGCCCCATGGCCACGGGCCTTGTTGTTCACGGCATTGGCGTTTCTCTGGGGAGGGCGCCTGGTTGTACACATTCACCGGCGTTCCCATGGCGAGGTTGAAGATCGACGCTACCGGACACTACGGGAATCGTGGGGTGAACACGCCCAGCGAAATTTTTTCTGGTTCTTTCAATTCCAAGCGGTAGCCGCGTTGTTGTTCGCTGGGCCTTACCTGCTTGTTTTCCACAACGTCAGTACGATCCTTCACCCGTTGGAGTTGTTCGCCGCGGTTTTATTTGTTGGAGCATGGATCGGGGAAGCGGCCGCCGACGCTCAACTGGCAGCCTTCAAGGCCAACCCTGCTCACCGTGGCAAGGTGTGCGCCGTGGGATTATGGAAGTACTCCCGGCATCCCAATTACTTCTTCGAGTGGTGCATCTGGGTGGCCGTGGCCCTTGCCGCGACACCCGCTCCTCATGGGTATCTGGCCTGGCTATGCCCCGCCCTCATGCTTTATTTTTTGTTCAAAGTAACCGGAATTCCCGCCACCGAAGCCCAAGCGCTACGCAGCAAAGGCGAGGCGTACCGGAGCTACCAACAATCCACCAGCGCCTTCGTGCCCTGGTTTCCCAAGAAAGGCTGATGTATGTGGTACCTTCCCCTGCTCAAGGCGAACCTGCTTCCCGATCCGTTGATTCGTGCCGGCATTCGACGTTTGCTTGCCCAGCGTCTCAAGGAAGAGGCAGCCAAAGGGGATGCGGCCCAAGTTGAAAAGGCATTTGCCGACACCCTGCGGACCTGTCCGGTGGCCGCCGTGCCGGAAAAAGCGAACGAGCAGCATTATGAAGTTCCCACCGAATTTTTCCGGCTCGTTCTCGGTAAGCATCTCAAATACAGCTCATGCCTTTGGCCGGAAGGGGTCGACGACCTCGACGCAGCCGAAGCAGCCATGCTGGCTCTGACCTGCGAGCGGGCCGAACTTGCGGGGGGGCAACAGATCCTCGAGCTGGGATGCGGCTGGGGTTCCCTCTCCCTCTACATGGCGGAAACCTTTCCCGAAGCCACGATAACCTCCGTCTCCAATTCCTCTACCCAAAAAGACTATATCGACGACCAAGCCCGGCGGCGGGGTCTGACCAACCTGACCGTGATTACTGCCGACATGAATGACTTCAACATTGGCCGCTCGTTCGACCGCGTGGTTTCCGTTGAGATGTTCGAACACATGCAGAATTACCAGGAACTCCTGAAACGCATCGCCGGCTGGCTGAAGCCGGACGGAAAATTATTCGTCCACATCTTTTGCCATGCCAGCCGCCCCTATTTCTTTACCACCGGGGAGAAGGACGACTGGATGGCCCGCTACTTCTTCAGCGGTGGGATCATGCCTTCGGAAAACCTCTACCAACACTTTGGTGAACATCTCCGGATTGCCCACCAGTGGCGAGTCAATGGGCGCCATTACGAGCGTACCCTGAATGAATGGCTCAAACGCATGGACGCCCGCAATGACGAGGTCATGCCGGTCCTTCGTGATGCCTATGGAGCCGAGGCCGCAACCTGGAGAGTGTATTGGCGGGTGTTCTTCATGGCCTGCGCCGAGCTGTTTGGTTACCACAACGGGGAGGAATGGTTTGTGGCCCACTACCTGTTCGAGAAAGCCACGACAATCTCGAGCTGAACGTTAGTCCAATACCGGCCGCGGCTCGGCGGGACGCCTCGCCCTACCTGACATGGACATGCGTGGTCGGGCGAAATGTTCCGGTGAGCCCCGTTTGGATGATGGTTGTTACCCTTCCTCTGTCGCCTGGAGACGGGGGTCGAGGGCATCGCGGAGAGCATCGCCGAGGAGGTTGAAGGCGAGTACAATAAAAAATACCGCCAAGGTGACAAACGTCATTTCCCACCATACCCCTTCCCAAAGACGGAGGCGGGCGTTGTTGATCATGATTCCCCAGGAAGGTTCACCCTGTACGCCGATCCCGAGGAAGCTCATGAAGACCTCGGTTCCGATCGATGCCGGAAATCGCAGGGTGAATGCGACAATGATGACATGGCTGACATTGGGCAGGATATGCCGGAAGAGAATACGGAAATGGCCGAGGCCCAGCACCCGGGCACTTTGCACGTAAGGGCGGTCGCGGTGCTTCATCACTTCAGCCCGGATCAAGCGGCAAACCCCCACCCACGTGGTGAGGCCGATTCCCAGGTAGATACCGAGCAAGCCCTTGCCGACCACCATCGCGATGGCAAGAATGAAAAGTAACCCCGGAATGGAGGCAAAGGTGGTGTAGAGCCAGACAATAACATCGTCGACCCGGCCCCGGAAATAGCCGGCGAGGCAGCCGAGGAGTACGCCGATGGGAATGGCGATCAGCGAGGTGATAATTCCCACCCGAAAGGCGATGCGTGTTCCTTGCACCAACCGCAAGCCGACATCCCGGCCGAGGGCATCCGTGCCGAGCCAGTGGCCAGGTCCGGGCGGTTGAAACCGCTGGTCGAGTTGCTGGCGTTGGTAGGTCGGCAAGGTGTCCTGGATCTTGTGCCATGCACAATGGAACTCCCCGGCAAGGGCGACCACCGTGTAGAACCCGACCACGAGCAGGCAAACTCGCGACAAGCGGCCCCGCCACAGGATCGACCACACCCCTTTTCGAGCGGGCAATGTCTCGTTTGCGCTCATGACAACCTCACCCTCGGGTCGACCCATGCATAAAGCAGGTCGGCGATGAGGTTCGCAACCACATACAACACCGAACCGATAAGAACCACTGCCCGAACCACGTCCACATCCGAAGAGTGAATCGCGTTCACGCTGAGGTAGCCCAGTCCGGGAATGCCAAAGAAACTTTCGAGAAGAAGACTTCCCGTATAGAGGAAGGGCAGCGAGAGAACCACGTTGGTGATTACGGGAATCATGGCATTGGGAAGGACGTGCCGGAACAGGACCCGGGCCTCTCCGGCCCCCTTGGCGAATGCGGTACGAACATAATCCTTGTACATCTCATCGAGCATAACCGTGCGGTAGAAACGGATGTTGCTGCCAAGTCCATGGAGCGTTCCGATCAGCACGGGGAGTAAAAGGTAGTGCCATGACTCGAATCCCCACACCGGGAACCATCCGAGCTTGAAGGCGAGCAGGTACTGGCCGGCGACAATCCAAACCAGATAGTTTACGCTCATCAGGGCCACGCTGAGGACGAGAAGAAGGCGATCCGGCCACCGGTTGCGATAGCGGGCGCAGATCAGGGCGAACACCACACTGATCAGGAGTTCGCCGAAGAGGATCGGGGTGGCGAGAAGCAGGGTCGGGACAATCCCCGATTTCAAGAGATCGATCACCGGCTCGTTCGCGCTGTGGGATACTCCAAAGTCCAGCCGGGCAAGATGGCGAAGGTAATAGGTGAACTGGGAATGCCAGGGGGAGTCCATTCGTCGAAACAAGTCCACTTCGGCCAATTCGAATCGCGTTCCTTCGACCTTCATGCGGATGCGGCGCTCATCCGCCGTATCCCCAGCCTCAATCCTCAGGGTTTGAACTTGCCAATCCGACGCTGCGGGCAGCATCGCGTGGTGTACCTTCACCGGCTGATCGGAACGATAGCGCACCTTGAGTTCGTACGTTGCGTTCGGGAAGAGTAAAAAGGCAAGTGGCAGCTCGACGGTAGCCGGACCGGGCAGACTCAGGAATCCCCGAGAATCGAGGGTGGCCTCCGGCCATGCACTCCAGGGGCCGAGGCTTTGGGTGAAGTCAGTAAACGGGAGAGCCCGGGTAGGTCCCCGCCAGCCAAACAACAAGGGTCGGTTGAAGCCTCGCACCTCATCGAATTCCTCCAGTTGCAACGGAGTGGCCTTGTCGCCGAGGGTCATAAGGGCCGGACTACCCCCGACGAGATTAAAAAGGATAAACGTGATGAGCAACACCCCGCCCACGGTGGGGATCATGTGGAGGAAACGGCGCAACAGAAAGCGAGTCATCGGTCCCCTCCCCCGCTTAGGCGAAGATGTTTTTCCATACCATACGGAAATGAGTGGGACCGATATCCCTCAACACCCTGAACAAGCACCACATCCATGGGTTGGCTGGCGAGAATCCACGGGCTGTCCTCGATAATGATCGCCGCGAGGCGACGATACAACTCGGTACGTTCCGGCCCGTCGGGCAAGATCCGGGCTTGCTCGAACAGGCGGTCGTAGTCCTCGTTGCGGTAGTTGCAGCGGTTGGAGCCGGGTGAGACATTCGGCCCGTAGAACAATTGAAGAAAGTTCTCCGCGTCGGGGTAATCCCCGATCCAGCCGAGGTAGAACATCTGGGCCTGGCGGCGCTCCAGACGCTCGAAAAACGCGGGGCCATGCTGGAACACCAGATTCAATTCGATGCCGATCCGGGCCATGAACTGCTGGATAAGCTCTGCCGCCTGTCGCAGTTCCTGATCATCGGCCCGGCCGAACTCGAGGGTAAGACTCAAGCGGCGACCGGTCTGTGGATCGCGTCCCCCGGGATACCCAGCTTCGGCAAGCCATTCCCTTGCCCGATCGAGGTCAAACGGAAAACGTTCGGCCTCGGGATCGTAGCCGGCGAGGCCGGCGGGAATTGGACCGGGCGGGCGGACCACGGCATGGTTGTGAAGGGTCAGCCATTCGGCAGTGTTGAACGCCGAGGTCATGGCTTGGCGCAGAGCCCGGTTGGGGCCGACCACCGGGTCATCCATGTTAAACGCGATGTAGTTGATGCGCAGGCTCGGGTTGACTTCCAGCCGGATGCCTCGTTCAACAAACGAGGGGGCAAGACTGAAGTCGGGCCGAACCACGGACTCCCACTGATCGCGGGTCACTCCCGTGAGGTGCAACTGCCGGTTTAGGAACATCATCCACCGGGTCGCGGGATCCGCCACTACCAAATCGACCATCCGGTTCAATCCAACGGGTTCCCGTCCGCTGCGCTCCCACGCGGGATTGCGATGGTATTCAAGACGGTAGTTTCTCCGCCATGATGCGAGACGGAACGGTCCGGTTCCTACCGGACGATGATTGAAGGCCGCTCCATAATGCTCTACCGCCTCCCTCGGAACCACCGCTGCATAGGTCATGGCGAGAATCCACATCAACTGCGGGTACGGCTTGACGAGGGTGATTTCCACGGTGTAGCGGTCGAGCGCTCGCAACCCTTCCACCTCGAGGTCATAGTCGGTCGGGCCGTCGCCCTCGGAGGCCTCACGGAACGCGTCGAGTCCGGCAATTCGACTTCGAAACGCCCACCAACCGGTGGAAGCATTCTTCCGGTCGGCGATGCGCTTGATGGAATAGACGACATCCCCGGCGACGAGTTCCCGGCCTTCTCCCCCGGTTTCCGCGAAACAGGGATCATCGGAAAAGAAGATGCCGGAACGAAGCCGGAAGCGATAGGTCAAACCGTCCTCGCTGACCTCGGGCATCTTTTCCGCTAGTAGAGGTTGGAGCCGGTAGGGCCGTTCATGGTAATCGTATTCTACCAGGGTTTCGTAAATGCGGGCGATGGCCATTGAGCTAGAGACATCGGCGGCCCGGGCCGGGTCAAAACCACGAATACGCTGGGTGACAAGATGAAGGGCATCATCCCGGTTTCCAGCAGAAGTCGTCTCCCGGGAGGAGCAAGCGGATGCGAGCAATCCAAGCGCAAGGCTTCCCCCCAGAAGGGTCAATCGGATGCACTGAAAAGAGCAGGCCCTTCCCCTTTGATCAGGCAACATGGGTGTGACGCCCTTCCGCATGGCGTCAACCGGGACCTTTTTATTCCTCAATCAACATGACCGGCTCGGAGTCGCCCATTTCAAACGGGGCGACATCCTCGACAGCGATCATGCCGGGATCCGCAGCGACCGGGGCGGGAGCGGCGGGCGCTTCCGTCATCATCCTGGCCGGGGGAGCACCCATCGGAGGTGCCGGCATGCTCATGCTGCGCTCATCGATGATCGAGTCATCATGCTTGCGGGCAAAGGATACTGCGAGGAACATGGTGTTGAGCAGGAAGACTGCGGCGAGGACCACCGTGGTCTTGGTCAGGACGTTGCCGGCCCGGGATCCGAACATCGACTCCCCCATGCCGCCGCCTCCAAACGCAGTGCCCAGTCCGCCCTGCCCTTTCGATTGCTGCATGAGAATCACGGCAATCAAGAGCAATGCGGTCAAGATTTCCACCAAAATAAGCAATGTTGTAATAAAACCCATCATTCACCTCATCCGGGGTCACCCCCCGCAACTTCACCAACCCAGTTTACATTCCCGCCTTGACGATTTCCACAAAAGAACGGGCTTCAAGACTCGCCCCGCCGATCAACCCGCCATCAATGTCCGGCATCGCGAACAATTCGGCGGCATTTGAAGCCTTCACACTCCCGCCGTATTGAATACGGACCGATTGAGCAACCGTGTCGTCGGCCATATCACGAAGCACACCTCGGATAAAGGCATGCACATCCTGGGCCTGTTGGCTGGTTGCAGTCTTTCCGGTGCCGATCGCCCAAACCGGCTCGTAGGCGATTACCACCTCCACGAGTTCGCGGGGGTTTAAGCCGTTAAGGCTGCCCCGGATCTGGGTCTCGACCACGTCATTGGTCTTTCCGGCTTCCCGTTCTTCGAGGGTTTCGCCCACGCATACAATCGGGGTCAGATTTGCTTCGAGAGCCGCCTTCGCCTTCCGGTTTACCAGGGCATCGGTTTCATGAAAATAGGACCGGCGCTCGCTGTGACCGAGAATGACGTAGTGACAGTAAACCTCCCGGAGCATCTCCGCCGAAACTTCGCCGGTATAGGCGCCCGCTTTTTCCTCGTGCATGTTTTGGGCTCCAAGGTCGATGTGGGTTCCGGTGATCACATCGCTGACCGCCTTCAATGCGGTGAACGGAGGACACAGCACCACATCCACTTCCTTGCAGCCGCCCAGTTCGCGTTTGATGGCTCCAGCCAGATCGATCGCATCGGCAACGGTCTTGTTCATCTTCCAGTTGCCAGCCACGATTGTTTTTCGGTTTTTCTTCAAGCTCATGATGATTTCCTTGCTGGTGAATCCGGGGCTTACGCCTTGTCGGTGAGGGCGGCGACGCCGGGCAGTTCCTTGCCTTCGAGAAACTCCAGGCTGGCTCCGCCTCCGGTGCTGATATGGGTCATTTTCTCGGCGAGTCCGCTCTTGTTGACCGCGCTGACACTGTCTCCTCCACCGATGATGCTAAGGCAATCGGCCTCGGCGACCGCTTGCGCGACCGCGAGGGTGCCTTTAGCAAAGGCTTCCATTTCAAACACGCCCATGGGACCGTTCCAGATCACGGTCTTGGCTCCCCGGATGATCTCTCCGTACAGGCGAGCGGTTTCCGGACCGATGTCGAGGGATTCCCATCCGTCCTTGATTCCGGTGCGGGGAACGATTTCCGTGTTCGCGTCGGCGGCAAAACGGTCGGCGATTACCTGGTCGACGGGAAGCATCAACTTAACATTCTTCGCTTCGGCCTGCTTGAGCAGGTCGGCGGCGAGATCGGCCTTGTCCGCCTCGACCAGCGAATTGCCGGTGGAGATTCCCATCGCCCGGTAAAAGGTGTAGGCCATGGCTCCGCCGATCAACAGGGCATCAACTTTACTCAGGAGGTTGGAGATCACATTGACTTTGTCGCTGACCTTGGCCCCGCCAAGGATCGCCACGAACGGGCGGGCGGGATTGGCCAACGCCTCGCCCATGTACTTCAGCTCTTTTTCCATCAGGAAGCCGGCCGCGTTGGTGGAAAAGTACTGGTTCACGATCGCGGTCGAGGCATGGGCCCGGTGGGCGGTGCCGAAGGCGTCGTTGACGTAGAGGTCGCCAAGTTCAGCCAGTTCGCGGGCGAACAACGCTTGCTTGGACTTCATTTCAAGCTTGGCCGCCTTCTTCTGGTCGTCGGTGGCGTCATCGGCAAGTTTGGGTTTGCCCTCTTCCTCGGCGTGGAACCGGAGGCTTTCAAGGAGGAGAATGTGCTGCTCCTGGCGAAGGTTTTCCGCCATCTTGCGGACCTCTTCACCCACGCAATCCGGAGCGAACATCACCGGACGATGCATCAATTCCGACAAACGATCCGCGACCGGCTTGAGGCTGTACTTGGGATCCGGCTTGCCTTTGGGCCGCCCGAGATGGCTCATCAGCACCACCGAGGCTCCATGATCCAGCACGTACTTGATTGTCGGAAGAGCGGAGGTGATACGCGTATCGTCCATCACCTTGCCGTTTTCAATCGGCACGTTGAAATCGACGCGCATGAGCACGCGCTTGCCCTTCAAATCCACATCGCGAACCGTAAGTTTATTCATACACCCTCCACTCAACGGAGAGCGGGTTGATCCCGCTCTCCGCGCTGTGTGATTATCTTTTGGATGCCTGTCCCGTCCGGGGATCAGGCGACGCCGTCGACCTTGGCCATGTGGGAGATGAGGTCGACCACTTTGTTGGAGTAGCCCCACTCGTTGTCGTACCACGAGACCAGTTTGACGAAGTTGTCGTTCAAGGCGATGCCTGCATCCGCGTCGAACACGCTGGTGCAGGTTTCGCCGATGAAGTCGGACGAAACGACCAGGTCCTCGGTATAGCCAAGAATTCCCTTGAGCGGACCTTCCGAAGCCTGTTTGAGCGCGGCCTTAATTTGGTCATAGGTCGCAGGCTTTTCGAGACGACAGGTCAAGTCAACCACGGAAACGTTGATGGTAGGAACCCGGAAGGCCATTCCGGTCAGCTTGCCGTTGAGCTCGGGAATCACCTTGCCCACTGCCTTGGCGGCACCGGTGCTGGAGGGAATGATGTTATGGGCGGCGGCCCGTCCCCCGCGCCAATCCTTCTTGGAGGGACCGTCTACCGTTTTCTGGGTCGCGGTCATCGCGTGAACGGTGGTCATCAGACCTTCGGCGATCCCGAAGTTGTCGTTGATCACCTTGGCCAGCGGAGCGAGGCAGTTGGTGGTGCAGGAGGCATTGGAGACCACGTTCATGTCCGAGGTGTACTTATCCTGATTGACACCCATCACGAACATCGGAGCGTCCTTGGAAGGAGCGGAAATGACGACTTTCTTGGCTCCCCCCTTGAAATGGGCCGACGCCTTCTCGGTGTCAGTGAACACGCCGGTGGATTCGACCACGTAATCCGCTCCGCAAGAGCCCCACGGAATTTCCTCGGGCTTCATGTTTCCGAATACGGAAATCGCTTTGCCATTTACCACCAACTTCCCGTCGGCAATCGAGACATCCCCTTTAAAGGTGCCATGCACAGTGTCGTACTTGAGCATGTAAACCATGTAGTCGAGATCGATGAAGGGATCGTTGATGCCCACCACTTCCACGTTGCTGTGATCCAGCGACGCACGAAAGACGAGGCGCCCGATGCGGCCGAAGCCATTGATGCCAATTTTTACAGTCATTTGAGTCTCCTTATACGGTTAAATCCGGGGAAGCAGGGTTGTCCCGAAAAAGTTAAGCGCATACATGTAGCGGATGACCCCTTTAACGTCAACCACCAACCCCACCCTGAACTACCCCTGATCCCGGGCTACGGGAATCCCTCATCTTCCCTTCACCAATGGCTTTACATGCCCACGACCTGTGATAGGTTCTCGCCCCATGTCATCCGACCCGTCATTCGATTTTTGGTACGCGATCAACCATTCCGAAGTGGTGGTCAAACCCCGGAAGATCCTGGAAACCTTCGGCTCAACCACCATCGAGTACACACTGGTGTCCGAGCTGATGGATGATGTTCAGCGCATCCGCATCCGCGAAGGCAAGATTACTGCGTTCCGACCCGCAATCCTGACACCCGAAGATCTTGCCGGAGCGATACTTGAAGGATTTCAAGAGGCGGAAGCGGAAAGGTATTTGCAGTGGCTCCGTCAACATCAAGAGGACTTGGTTCTCCTAAAATACGGGTTTCGTATCCGGATGGAGACGGTCAATGAGCATCTGGTGACTGACGCGCTCGACACCGTGGTCGAGCGCATTGCCGGGGAATTGAAGGCGAAGGATGCCCCCATGACCGCCTTGATTCGCGGAGTGGACGAACCCTGGCAAGTCTGCCTGCTCCGTCTGCTTTCCGAGGTCGTTCAGCAGTCCGCCCTCTCCCACGCGGATGCGCTCAAGCGTGATCCCCTAGGCCATCGTCAGGAAATCGAAACCGCCTTCCATCGTGCCGCAAAGGATTCCAATCAGGTCAGTCCGCTTGCCACGCTTCTTCAGCGCACTCAACTCTTCAAGGAGTATGAGGACCGGTTCTATGCGTTGGTGCGTGGACATCGGGGTGGCTGATTCCGGCTATCGACCGGCAAGGACAAGCATCCAGAACAATCCGCCGATCAACTCGCCGAACTCGAACTGGCAGTGACCGTAACGATCAATTGGAAAACTCCAGATCTCGCTTCCCTCCCTCCGGGTCTTCGCGAAATAGGCTCGCTGATGCCAGAACGGCACAATTTCATCTCCGGTAGTATGCAAAGCGACCAAGGGCCGACGGAGCTTGCCAGTCGTTTCATAGGGTCGCAGGCTACTAGCGGTGATGGGATCAGCACGAACGCGCTCCACCGCAGCATTCAATGCTGCATCATCCGAGGAACCTCGATAGATGCGGGTTTCATTTCCGAAAGGATTGCCGCGCAACACCTGTTGGGCATTTGCAGTCCCAAACGTGTGGTACCACAACATCCCGGTCACCGAACCTACCAGGGTGGCCGGATCCCCGGGCACATAGGCAACACCACTGACCTGCAGGAGTTCCTCCGCTTGGTTGAGGTTGTTGAGCACTGCGGACTCAATCAAGGGACGGTAAAGGCTCGACCAGGATGCAATAAGTTCATTCGGAACATCAGTGGCCCCTCCGGGTAGTAAGTCAGGGAAGTACACATCGAACAACACACGGAAGTTGGCGAAGGACTGGGCCTGCCGTTGAAAGTTTCCGATCGGACCACACAGCGAATACCCACCCGCGAACAGTTCGGGATACCGTTCCAAGGCGAGCACAGCAATCAGCCCTCCCTCTGAAACGCCAACGATAAAGGTTCGTCGCGGTTTCTTTCCGGTAACCCACGGAAACGCCAAGGTTGCCTGGCGCAAGTCTTCCAATCCGGAAAGGACGGCGAGACCATTTGTCCGGTACGTCGAGGTGGCGAACGCGAATCCGAGCCGTTGGGCCACTTCCGGCAGATAGATGCCGCCGATCTCAAGATTTTGAAAATCCAGAGGCTCCGTGAAGGCCGTATACCCTCGGGCAAAAACGATCAGATCCCCATTCCAGCCCGATGCGGGAACGCAGGTTAGGATCCTCGCCCCCGACGGCATCTGCCATTCCTTGCAGGGTCCGGGAACAATCTGACCCTGAAGAAACAGGGGGAATCCCCCGGCGATCAAGAGCCATCGGAAACGGAATCGCGCGCTCATAAGGTCGATTATGGCCTTCCCATGATCGTTTCGGCAAGTCCGGGCAGGCGCTTCTTGAACCGGAAAAATCCGGCGGTCGCATGGGGATGCAACTGATCATCCCATGGCCGCCTTAGCCAAACGAGTTCGATCCCGGCGGCGGCAAGGCCGTTTTGCAGATCAGGCTTGATCCGGTCCCAGTAACCGACCGCAGGTTCAATCATCACCACCGTTTTAAGTTTCGCGCCCATGGCCCATTCCACCGCGGCATCGGGATCCCCTACGTCAAGGAAATGGGAGGCAAGTCCTTCAGCCATTCCCGAATTCAGAGCATCGCCCATCAACGCTTCCCGGAACGATAGGACCTTCGCCTCCACCTTGCGGCGCTGATACGCCTCGCGAGGGACCAACCCGGCGAGAGCACAGACGGGATACAACCCGGCAATCCACCGCCACCCCGAGACGTCGTCCTCGGTAAGCAACGCCCCGACCGGTTCCCGTGGCGGTTCTAGACCGCGGGCCGGCAAGTTGCGGGGGGTGGGCAGAGAATCGATCTCAACCAATGGGCCGGAGGGGATCTTCAACTCCCCCGGATGGGGGAACCGCCCGGACGTGAACCGGCGGATGTTGTCTGGAGTGGCCGCATAAAATTTTCCGGACGTTTGCAATCCTCCAACCCATCGCCAGCTCAGGGTGTTGGAGGCCGGATCGCCGTCGAGAAGATGGCGGAGAAAAAAATCGGCCCCCCATTCCCACCGCAGGTCGAGGGTAAAGATCCAGATACTGGCAAACCACATCCGGGCATGATTATGAAGGTAGCCGGTTTCCCTGAGCTCGATGACGAACGCATCAAAGCAGGGGATGCCGGTGCGCCCTTCGACGGCCTCACGATACCGTGGACACGACTCCCGTCGCCCCGCGCTTTCCCTCACGGCGGATTCATATCGTGTCCAAACCGCCGGACGCATTTCCAGCCAGCCCTTCCAGTAGGTTCTCCAGCAGACCTCCTGCGCAAAAGCTTCAGCGGCGGCGAAGTCATGCCGGGCCAGCGTTGCCCGAATCACCTCTTCTTCCGTGATCGCCCGGCATCGTATCCATGGTGAAAGGCAGGACACGTTCCTGCGGTCGGATGGACCGTAGTCGGTATTTCGATCCCTCGCGTAGTCGCGCCCGGCTCGAGGCAGGAATTCGGAAAGCGCCCTGAGTCCTGCCTCCCGGGTTGGTATCCAGCGGTAATTCCTCAACGTGGAACCGCATCTTCCAAACGAACGGATTCCTGCACCCAGCCGTCGTCACCGGGTCCGGACACCGCAACCAATTCAATCACCACGCTTCCGACCGGGACCTTGGTCGCGATGCGCGTGCAGACCCGCCGCTCATCGTCAGACACCCAGATCAGCATCTTGTCCCGCCGCACAAACAGCCCCTCGAAGTCCGCTTCCGGCTCAAATTTCAAGCTCGGCACGACTTTGCCCAGGCCATCCAACTCGATGTCTTCGCGAGCAGTCACCGCAATCGACAAATCGTGGACCCCGTCGTCCGCATAGACCCTGGAGCTTAGATGGTCCCCGGGGGCAAGGGGTTGCGAGCGCGTCCAGTACATGTAGGTAACGAGATCCCGCGTCTCGGGATCGATCGGGACTTCGCGCACGTTTTTTTCAATAAAGGACTCATGGCGGGCAAGCCCCCGGGCATGGTCGAAGGTAATCCGCTCATGAGCTTTGAACCGTCCCTGGCGGGAATCCTTGTAAACCTCGACGGGTAAAAACGTCCCGGGATCGATCAACACCCATTGCAAATCCTTCACCGGATACAACATGGCAATAACCCGGTTGCTTCGCGTGTCGAATTGAATCCGGATCAGTCGGCGACCTTGCTCATCCTCCGTCCATTCAGATGTTACCACCCCCTGCCCGACCGAAAAGACTCCCCACCTCACCGTATATTCCAGTACTTCCCCTACTGGAAACCAAAGGGACGACGCCTCCTCCCCCATCACCCGGGACCGGGCGCTGGATACGATAAACAGAATGACCAAAACTACACGAAGACTCATAACTAAAACCTACGCCACCCCCCGCAACTTGGCAATTCGAGGCCGCAAGCTCTGGTTGAAGGTTCATCGCCCGGGTTGCGGATTCCTCCCGTATGGTGCAAGGTATGCCGTCCATGCCACCCCCCGCCAAACCTTTAAAGGATTATGTTGCGCCCTATCGAACCCGGGCTACCCTCGGATTTCTGAGTGTAGTTGGCGCCATCGCGCTTGGCCTGATCGTTCCATTCATTCTCCGGAATATCATCGACGGCATTGAATCCGGCGAGTTTACCGCCCGCAAACTCCACCAGCTTGTGGCCATGTTTTTTGCTGCCTCTGCAGCGGCCGTGTTCTTTTCCGTACTCATGCGAAAGATCCTTCTCGGGGTTGCCCAGCATGTGGAATACGACATTCGAAAAGATGTCTTCAATGCCCTGACCCGCCTGGATTTTGCCTTTTTCCAGCGCGAGCGGACCGGCGACATTATGACCAAAATGTCCTCCGACCTCGGAGCGATCCGCGAACTGGTCGGTCAGGGCCTGCTCCAAGGGTCCCGTATTGCCCTCGGCTTTCCCTTTGCCTTCGGGATCATGTTTGCCCTCAACGTTAAGCTTGCCCTGACCATCATGCTCATCATACCGGTCATCAGCATCGTGTTCTTCTTCATCATCCGGGTGATCCGTCGCCGCTATGACATCAGCCAGGAGCAATTTTCCACCATCTCAAACTTTTGCCAGGAATCCTTTGCCGGCTTCCGTACCATCAAAGGTTTCGGGATCGAGGAACGCATGCGGGGCCGATTCCGTGAGCAGAACGAGGAATACATCCGCCGCAATATGTCCCTCACCCGGGCGGAAGAGCCGGTGTGGCCGTTTATGATCTTCATGTTCGGCATGGGAACCCTGCTCCTGCTGCTGGTCGGTGGCCGCCTGGTCATTGAGGGCCAGATGAGCCTGGGCGAGTTTGTCCAGTTCAACCAATATCTTCTTTACCTGCAATGGCCGATGCTCGCCCTCGGCTGGACTTCAAACCTGATCCAACGCGGCCTCGCGAGCTGGAAGCGGGTCCAGACCATCCTTGGTGCGGTTCCGGATATCGCCGACGGCCCTCACACCCGGCATGATCTTACCACGATTCAAGGCGACATCCGGTTCGAGGACGTCTCCCTTACCCTGGGGGGCACCCGTCTCCTCCACAACATCAACCTTGTGATTCCCGAAGGCCAGACCCTCGCCATCACCGGCCCTACCGGCGGTGGGAAAACCCTCCTCGTTTCCTTGATTCAACGCCTGATCGATCCCACCGAGGGACGGATTACCCTCGGCGGAATCGACCTTCGCCACATCCCTCTCAAGGTGTTGCGGGCGTCTCTGGGCGTCGCTCCCCAGGAAACCTTTTTGTTCTCAGATACCCTCGCCAACAACATCTCCCTTGGCCTGCCCGCCGCCGAAACGTCACCCCCCGCAAGTTCTTCGCCTCACGAGGAAAAGGTCCTGTGGGCGGCATGCATCGCCCATTTACGGGACGAAGTGGAGGGCTTTCCCAACCAATTTCAGACCATGCTTGGCGAGCGTGGGGTGACCCTCTCCGGCGGTCAGCGCCAACGCACGGCAATCAGCCGTGCCCTCGCCCTCGATCCCCGGATCCTCATCCTCGACGATGTCTTCTCCGCAGTGGATACGCACACCGAGGCCCGGATCCTTGAGCAACTGCTTCCTGTGCTCGGTCCGCGTACGTCCATCCTCATCAGCCATCGCGTCTCCACCCTCCGACATGCCGACCGCATTCTGGTCCTCGACGAAGGCGCCATGATCGAAGAAGGTTCCCATGAAGAGCTTGTCGCACGGGGAGGTTATTACGCCGATCTCGACGAGACCCAGCGATTGGAAGCCCGGCTTGAGGAGGGAGCTTCATGAACGAGCACCTCGAGTCGGACATGCCCAGTCGCCTTTTCGACAAGCGCCTGCTCCGGCGGTTGATCGTCTATGCCTACCCCTACCGGGGGTACATGCTTCTCGCCCTCGTCCTTACGCTTCCCCTCACCCTGCTGATGAACTTCCTGCCCCTGCTCATCAAGCGGGCGATCGACGATGCCCTTGTCGCCACCGGACTCGACGCGGCAACCCGCATCGCCGAATTGACCTCTATTGCCTGGATCTTCCTTTCCATTGCCGGTGTGGTGGTCTTCTTGAGATACGCTCAGGGCTACGTGATGTCGTGGATCGGACAGAAGATCCTGTTCGACCTCCGCGCCGATATCTACGCCAAGATTATGCGGCTCCCTCTTCGCTACTTCGACCGCAATCCGGTGGGACGCCTCATGACCCGGGTCGGCTCGGATGTCGATGCCATGCAGCGGCTCCTCACCGACGGGCTCGTCGGGCTGATTGTCGACGTGTTCACCATCCTCGGCATTATCGGTTACATGATCTACCTGAGTCCCCGGCTCGCCTCGATTCTTCTTGTGCTGCTGCCCCTCCTCTTCATCTCCCTCGTGTAT
Source organism: Kiritimatiellia bacterium (assembly GCA_035327665.1). Classification (GTDB taxonomy): domain Bacteria; phylum Verrucomicrobiota; class Kiritimatiellia; order CAIVKH01; family CAIVKH01; genus DAOLCW01. The sequence continues at coordinate 21,097 of DAOLCW010000002.1, read as the reverse complement.
CTGAACGTCAAGGTCCGGCAAGCTCATCGCGAGGTGCGAAAGCGCCAATCCGCCCTCAATTCCTATTTACAGGAAATGTTGACCGGAATGACCACCATCCAATTGTTCAATCGCGAGGAAACCACCCGGCGCGGCTTCAACGGCTTCAACCAGCGCTTGCGCGACGCCAACCTCTACAGCGTCAAATGGTTCAGCCTGTCCTTCCCGGTGACGGAAATTCAGAATGCTCTGACCCTTTCCTTTATCCTGCTTGTGGGCGGACACGCCCTGCTTACCGGCGAGCATGGCATCACCATCGGCGTACTTATCGCTTACCTTGCCTACCTGCGCGACTTCTTCCGACCCCTTGAAGATTTGTCGGAAAAATCAAATGTCCTTCAGGCCGCGATGGCCTCCTCGGAGCGGGTGTTCGGCCTCATTGACGAACCGGAATTCCTTCACGACCCCGCTGCCCCTGCTCCTCTTGACCGCTTCAAGGGAAAGGTGGAATTCGACCGCGTTCGCTTTGCCTACAACCACGAGCACTGGGTGCTCAACGACGTTTCCTTCACCATCGAGCCCGGTCAGTCGATCGCCATTGTGGGAGCAACCGGTTCAGGCAAGTCCACCATCATCAGCCTCATCGCCCGTTTCTACGATGTGCAACAGGGTTCGGTGAGGGTGGACGACCGGGACGTACGCGATTACCGGCAGTCTGACCTGCGCCGCCACATCGGAATCGTGCTTCAGGATCCGTTCATCTTTTCCGGCACCCTCGGTGAAAACATCACCCTGTTTAATCCCGCAGTGACCCGCGAGCGAATGGTGGAGGCGGCCCGGTATGTCAATGCTCATACCTTTATCGAAAACCGTCCCGGCGGCTACGACGCCCCTGTGCTCGAACGAGGGGCCGGCTTGTCCACCGGTCAAAAGCAACTGCTCGCCTTGGCCCGGGCCATTGCCCAGGATCCGGACATCCTCCTCATCCTCGATGAAGCCACCGCCAATGTCGACACCGAGACCGAGTTGCTGATCCAGGACGCCCTCCATCGCATCCTTCACGAACGGACCAGCATCATCATCGCCCACCGGCTTTCCACCATCCGGGATGTCGACCGCATTCTCGTCCTTCGCCATGGGGAACTTGTTGAGGAAGGTTCCCACCCTCAATTGCTGGCCCGCGGAGGCTATTACCGCAAACTTTACGATCTCCTCGCCCATCAGCCGCCGCCCCGTTGATGTCTTGCCATTGCACTTGCCTTTTTTACGCCAAACAGGACCATGATCGTATGAATGCCTTTTCTCATCTTACGCCGGATGGGCGGCCCTCGATGGTCGACATCTCCTCCAAGCAACCCACGCTGCGAACCGCCGTTGCTTCCGCTGTACTCGACTGCGGCCCCGACATCCTTGCCGCGCTAAACGAAGGAGATATCGTCACCCCGAAGGGCCCGGTTTTCCAGACCGCCGTCGTTGCCGGTATTCAAGCGGCCAAGCGGACGGATAGCCTCATTCCTATGTGCCACAGCCTGCCCCTCGATCATTGTTCCATCGATATTCGACCCGATCCCGGCGCTCGATGCATTCAACTTTCCTGTACCGTCCGTACCACATGGCGGACCGGGGTGGAAATGGAGGCCTTGACCGGTGTGACCATGGCTGCGCTAACCCTCTATGACATGTGCAAGTCGATCTCCCACCAGATGGTGATTCGGGAGATCCGTCTTGTCGAAAAAACCGGGGGCAAATCCTCATGATCGAAGTGACCTATTTTGGCGTCCTTGCCGAGATCGCTCGAACCCGCACCGAATGTGTGGAGACCAGCGCAACCACGGCAGGAGCCCTTTACGATGATCTGGCAGATCGCCACCGCTTTTCATGGCCACCGGATCGCATTCGACTTGCGGTCAACGAAGCGATTGTCAACCGGGCACACCCGTTGCGCGACGGGGATCGTATAATGTTGCTTCCCCCCGTCTCGGGTGGATAGGGACACATCACGCTCAGGGAGCGGAAGGTTCGACCCCGACCTCAAGCCGGTAGGCCCGCAGGGACATGGGTTCATCATCGAGAAGGATGTTCCGACCTCCGGTTCCTTCCGTCCACTCGCTTAACGGTTCCCAGTGTTGAACCCCTTCCAAACCATCGGCGAAAAGCACCCGGTACCATCGGTCTGAACGGGTGGGAAAGGCCAAATGGACATCCGATCCCGTGTAGATATCGTCAACCTTCAGGAAGGATGCTGGATTCGCGGGATCGGTGCCGGCGATAAATTCTTCAAGATTTGAGAGTCCGTCGCCGTCGAAATCATCCTCCGCTCGCGTTGACGTTTGTAGCGATACCTCCAGGGTCCCAAACGAATGCATGCGCCACCACCCTGGAAGCCCGTCGGCAGGCAACGCGGGATTTCCGCTCACGGTTTCCACCGTGAAAAAAGATTCGAATCCGCCATGGATGGATTGACCCGTCGCATCCGAAAACGCTTCCGTACCGACGCGATAGTCAACCCGCTGGTTCGTGGGCAATCCCGGGAGTGAGGGAACAAAGGTCATTCGCATTCGGTCCGAAGACCAAAGGAAAGATCCCGTCATGGGAGGGTAAATCGAAAACGCTGATTGAGTTGCGTTGGTCTCCATGGGTTGGCTGAAATCCAGCGTGACTCCCCCGTGCCATGGCACCCCGCCTCCTGCATGGGCGGGAGCTTGTCGGACGACCACCGGATTCAATGGTTGCCAATACGATTCCGCAATGAAGATTTTCGATGTGGTTCCAGCGATTGGGATGGGAGGAATGCCATCATTTCCTCCGGTGACCGTGACGATTTCCTGGGTGTTAAGCAGGTTCACCAGCCGGGTGCCGGGCGGATACATGGTTGGCCGGGCCGCAAGTTGCTGGGGTGTGGGAGAGGTGTTCATCATGACAAAAACTTCCTGATCCTCGAGTCGCCGCGCATAGGCGAAAAGACCCGGACCATCCGGATTGTGCCATAAGTTATGGTGGGTCCCCCTTCGAAGCGCGGGGTAGAGACGACGGAAATTAGTCAAACGCGCAATGTGTTGAAAGGTGGTTTCGGTCATATCAAAGCGGTCGCCCACCGAGGGACCGGTGGCCGGGAATTGCCCATCGAACATGTTTTCCCGGTTCTGAGGGTCATGGCCTCCATTGAAGTTCTGTTCGGTACCGTAATAGAGGCTGGGTATTCCCCGGGATGTGTAGAGAAAGGTCGTCGCAACGTGCAGGCGGGCCGTATTGTTGTTGGCATTGGCCGCGTTCATGAAACGTGGAAAATCATGATTATCGAGAAAGGTCACGAGCCGGTCCCGGGCATCCGGATGGTAGTGATCCAACTGATGGTAGCGGTCGCGAATACGCATGGTCGGGGCGGTGGCCCGGGCGAATACATCGTTGATCTGAAAGTACAAGGGAAAATCAAGGACCGAATCATTCGCGTAGGGACCGCCCGCCTGCGTCCCTGTGTAGGATCCGCATTTGGCATCGGAACCGTCGTACACCTCTCCGAACTGAAAAAAATTGGTTTTACCGAGGGACGCGGCAAACTCCCGGATCGCCGGATTAAACACCTGCCAGAAACCCATCTCGACATGTTTGACCGTATCGATCCGGAACCCATCGAAACCACCCTGTTCAATCCAATGCGAATAGATCGCGATCATGTTGGTGCGAACATGTTCGGTCTCCGTCTTGAGATCATCGAGCCCCATCAATTCGCCGAGTATTTGCGGGGGGTCATACCACAGGTTTTGGATTTCACCAAAGTTGTGAAAATGGTCAAGTTGATCGAACGGGGGCGGGTATTGCGTGGAAGTCCACCATCGCAGGGGGTAACCGGATGGATTGTAGGCAGGATAACCGGTATTCAGGTTGGCACCAATGCGGTCGCCCTTGTGATTGGTGACAATGTCGAGGATGACATAAATCCCCCGGACATGGGCATTGGAAACCATGCTCCGAAGGTCGGCCATGGTCCCCCAGTGCGGGGAGAGGGTATAAAAGTCATGCGCCCCGTAGCCATGGTACGCCGAATGACCGACATTTAAAGGTATCGGCGAAATCCAAATCGCATCCGCACCCAGAGCCTTGATGTAATCGAGCTTCTGTTCGATCCCCCGGAAGTCTCCTCCGTGAATTCGTCTTGAATCCGTAGGATTGAAGACCGAAGGGGAGAGATGATTATTGGAAGGATCTCCGTCATGAAACCGGTCGGTAAAGATTTGGTAGATGGTGATATCCCGCCAATCCTCCGGGGAAGGCATGGCTGGGTACGCAAGATGACTCCATGCGACAAGACCAAGGCACCACACCGCCTGAAGGATGCTTCCCGACGCGGTAAAAAAGAATGGCCGGGGTTGGTTCACCTGATGATGAAACCCCGGCAATCCTTGAATGTAAAGCGCTTTTGTGACCGTGGACGTCCAGTTACGTCTTCCGCTCTACATTTGAAAACAGTTCCTCGTTGGTTTCGCCATGCTGAATCAGGAACTCCTCCACATGAAGGTTCTGAGAGGATACGAAGGAGAGACGACCATGGAATTTCGACTCGAGTTCGACGAGAATCGTCTCATCTTCGCTGCGGAGCCTTTCCAACACAAGCGGGTTCACGGCAATCTTTAGTGGCAACGGCTTTTCGACCGTTCCCCGATGCCGACGCATGACCTCGCCGATCCGCCGTTGCACTTCCACACTCATGCTCATCGCCGACATCACTTTGCCCCGGCCTTCACAGTACGGACAATTCATGTAGGTCGATGCTCGAACACTCTCTTCCTGACGTTGCCGGGTCATTTCCATGAGGCCGAGCGACGACAAGGGAAGCACGTTGGTCCGTGCCTTGTCCTTCTGGAGATAATCCTTAAAGCTTCGATAAACCAGATTCTGATTTTTCTTTTGCTTCATATCGATAAAGTCGATCACCACCAGACCCCCGATATTCCTTAGCCGGAGTTGACGGGCGATTTCCTCGGCCGCTTCAAGATTCACCTGCACGATCGACTCTTCCTGGTTGGCACCTCCCTTGTGTCGACCGGTATTGATATCGATGGCAACCAGAGCTTCGGTCTCATCCAGAATCAACGAGCCACCGCTCTTCAGCCAGACTTTGCGGCTGAATGCATTCTCCAACTGCCGCTCAATGTCGAAGTGCTCGAAAATGGACGCCTCGCCATCATACGTCTGAACCCGGCAACGGGAACGGCGGTGAAATTTGGCGATGATCATCTTGATCCGGTTGGCCTCGTCCTTGGAGTCGACGACAATCCGGTCGATGTCCTCGGTCAACAGGTCGCGCACGGTGCGCTCGACCAGATCCGGTTCCTGATACAATCGGGCCGGAGCGGGCTTGTCCCGCATGCCTGCCTCGATGTCCTGCCAGATCTCAGTAAGAGCGCGAATGTCCCGCACAAAACTGACTTTGCGGGCTTTCGCTCCCGCGGTACGCACGATAATCCCGTTGCCGGAAGGCAGCGGAAGCCGCGCGAGAACCTTTTTCAAGCGATCCCGCTCCTTGGCATCCTCAATCTTGCGGGAGACTCCCTTGAGCGTGGAGCCCGGCATCATGACCAGATAACGACCGGGAACGCTCAGGTTCGCAGTGACCCGCGGACCTTTGGTCCCGATGGCTCCCTTGGTGACCTGAACGATGATTTCCGAACCGACCGGAAATCGCTTGGCAATTTCTTCCGAGGAAATCTTCCGGCGGCGACTGGCTCGACGCAAATCCACCCCCTCCTCCGCTTCCAAACGGGCGGCATCCTCGGGAATCATGTCCCAGTAATGCACAAAGGCATTCTTTTTGAGGCCAAGATCGATGAACGCGGCCTGAAGGCCGTCTTCAAGGTTCTGAATGCGCCCCTTGAAGATGCTTCCCACGATACGGTCTTCCGACGAACGTTCGATGAAGAAATCCTCGAGTTTGCCTTCTTCAAGCACCACCACCCGGGTCTGAAGCGACTCCTTGTTGATGATGATTTCCTTTTTGATCTTCTTGCGGGCGAGGTTTTTTACGAACTCCCACATGTTATTTCTCCTTTCTTAACGCGGCAACCGCCGCGCATATACACTTTGAATTAAACCCAGGCCGATCATGGTGCAAATCATGAACGAGCCTCCGTAACTGATCAGGGGCAAGGGCAAGCCGGTGATCGGCATCAGCCCGATGGTCATCGCCATATTGACGAAGACATGTCCAAACAACAAGGTGACCATTCCCGCGCACAGCAACCGGCCGAAGACATCGCGGGAACGGATTCCCGCGCGTAATCCGCGCGTCAGCAAAACCGCGTAAAGAAGAATCACCCCAACACTTCCAAGAAAGCCTGCCTCTTCGGCGATCACGGAAAAAATAAAATCGGTCGGAGCCACCGTCCGGGGCAGAAACCCGAGAATGTTCTGGGTTCCCATGAGGAATCCTTTCCCGGTCAAACCACCCGAACCCACCGCGATCTCCGACTGAATTTTATTCCAGCCCGCGCCTCGAGGGTCTCGTCCAGGATCGAAAAAGACGAGGATGCGTTCATGCTGATAATCATCAAGCAGGAACCATCCCAAGGGCATGAGCAGGATGCCGATTCCCACCATAACCAAAAGGTACCGGATGGGCACCCCGGCAATGAACAACATCACAAAGGCCATGGGGACCAGCATCATCGCCGTTCCCAGATCCGGCTGCTGGAGGATCAATGCGAAGGGGATTCCGGCTAGTAGCAGCACCGTGACCAGCGTTTTGACCGAACGCATATCGCGCCCCGGCTGGCCAAGGTAGGCCGCAAGCATGAGCAAGACCCCCAGCTTGGCGAATTCAGACGGCTGGATACGAACCCCCATCAGGCTTAACCATCGGTAGGCCCCGGAGATCTTCACTCCCATGACCAGCACGAGAACCAAAAGCACCAGGCAAAGAAAATAGATCAAAGGAGCTGTACCCTGAAGATTGCGGTAGTCGGTCTTCACCGTAAGCAGGAAGAGGATGAGGCCAAGCGAAGCCCAGCGGATCTGGAGCCGGGTCATCGTGGTCAAGGTATCTTCATCCCCCCGATAGGAGGCGCTATAGACAAAGAAGAAACCAACCACGACAAGCGCTAGAATCCCCAGGAGGAAAAGCGGGTCGATTCGGCGTATTGCGTCAAAGCGAATCAGACTCATCCTGCTCCCTCCTCGCTGAACAAAAAGTGGAGCAGGCGCTGCAACTTTGGACCAACGGTTGCGCCTCCCCCCTCCCCCTCATCCACCAACATGGCGATTGCGTAACGCGGAGATTCGACGGGAGCGTAGGCAATCATCCATGCATGGCGAAGACGGGCTTCCTTGGGACCAAACTCGGCCGTGCCGGTCTTGGCCGCCACCTCGACCCCGGGAATCCGGGCGTTTCGTCCCGTACCCTGTTCCCCCATCACGGCGTCCCTCATACCAGCCTGAATGGTCCGGATTACGTCCCGCCGCCAGGAGAGCTGATTGACCACCGTCACGGGAAAGGTTTCCGTGGTATCGGACTCGGGATCATGGGACCGCAAGACGAGCCGCGGCCGGTACACCGTACCTCCATTGGCGAGGGTGGCCGCAATCACCGCCATTTGAAGCGGAGTGACTTGCAGGGCACCTTGCCCGATGGAAACATTCAAGGTGTCCCCATCGCGCCACCCATCGCGATGGACCCGCCGTTTCCATACCCGGTCCGGCACCAAACCTGCCGCTTCGCCGTCGAGGTCAATGCCCGTGCGCTGACCGAGCCCCATGCTCCACGCCATGTGGGCGATGGCATCAATTCCCGTCGCCAAACCAAGTTGATAGTAATAGACATTGCACGAAACCTCGAGCGAGCGGCGCAGGGCAAGTGGACCATGTCCCTGCCGTGCGGCACAGCGAAAAACCGTTCGCCCCAGTTGGGTATATCCTTGGCAGGTGTAACTTTGGTTCAGTGGAATCTGCCCCTCATTCAACCCGGCCAGCGCGGTGATCGGTTTGAAGGTACTCCCCGGTGGATACACTCCGGATATGGCCCGGTTCAACAAGGGCGTCCGGGGGTCATTCATCAATTGATTCCAACGGGAATGCGGAATACGGGGTACGAACAGATTAAGGTCGTAACCTGGCGAACTGACCATGGCAAGCACGTCCCCATTGTTCGGATCCAGGACGACCACTGACCCCACCTCGTCCCCCATGATCCGTTCCGCCATTTCCTGAAGATCCCGGTCAATCGACAAGGTGATCGACTGGCCGTGGCGGGGGAGCCTTGATGCAATGTCATGTCGACGGTAGCCGGTCACATCCACCCGGAGAAGGCGTCCTCCAGCCTCCCCCCTCAACCGTGAATCCATGCGTCGCTCGATTCCTGCCTTCCCCTCCATGTCAGCGATGTAGTAGTCAAACCGTTCCTCGGGATTGTCGGGGGGATCCGCATGACCCACATAGCCAATCACATGTGTACCCAAGTTGCGGAAAGGATAATACCTGACCGCCTGCACATAAATATCGACCCCCGGGAGTTGCGACGCATGTTCGGACAGCCTCGACAGCGCCGTCTCATCGATATCCCGCCAGGCAATCAAAGGAAGGGGAAGTTGGCGGCGTATATGGTTCCAAATATCGTCGCGGGACAATTGAGGAGGGAGATCCAGCAGATGTCCCATTTGCTCCAACAATCCTTCGACATGGTCGATGGTCCGTCGCCACGGAGGGGGCTGCCGGAGTTCCTCCAGATACAAGGCCACATTGTAACTTGGGCGGTTGTCGGCGAGAATCACATCGTGCCGGTCATGAATTTTGCCGCGAATTCCCGGAAGCAGCACCCTCCGCACGCTTTGCCGGGTAAGATCATCTTCGTAGGTGTGTCCTTGGCGAACCTGAATCCGCCACAACGCCCCGACAATCACGCAAAGGAAAAGGAACATCGCCACGGCAAGGATCCTCAACCGGAGAATCTCGTCATCGAGGGGTAATCCCGGGCTCGACCTCCTCATAGCAGGCCCTCCCGTTCCACCGGATGAAACCCGGTCATCCGGTCCAGACCATGAAGCACCCAAAAAACCAGGGGGGCGGTCACCGCGCCGAGCAGGATCGACCCGAAGGCCTTTGAAGCCAAAAACCAAACGGGAAGGCCGCTCAGACCGTCGTTCAAAAGGAAAAGGTACGTAAGAACAACCGTGGTCAGATTGGCTACCCCGCCAAGAAACCCATGGGTCGTCCACAAATCGACCAGCAATACATCCCGGAATTGCTCAATGACCAACGCGATGACACAGAAACACAGGGAGGAATAACCGAGTGGCATTAAGCTAAGACTGTCTTGCAAGAGACCCGCGACGCTGGCCGCCGTCAGCAGGACCACGCGTCGGTGCATCAGCGAGTAGTAAACGACCAACCCTCCCAGCAACGGCAACGGGGAATGGCCCGCCCATTCGACCAGCGGCAAGAGACCTTGGGCTACGCCTCCCATAATCAGGCCAAGAACAAGCACGACCCAGATCATCGAGCCACCCCCTCTTCAAGCACCGGCGGCGAGGAATCGGATACGACAAAAGCAATCCGTAGATCGGCAATATCTGCGCGCACCCGTACCAATGCGGTTTGGAACAAACCCGAGGGATCCGTAACCAGTGAACGCACCGTTCCCACCACCAAATCGGGAGGAAAGACTCCGCCCAGTCCTGACGTTACCACCTCGTCACCCACCCGCACGCCCGACCGCCGGTTGATGAATTCCATCCGGCAGACCACTTCTCCATCCCATGACGGACCCCGCCCACTCAAGATGCCAAACGCGCCCGCCTGGGGAATACGAACCGAAACCCTCAAGGAAGGATCGGAGATCAACAACACCAGGGAAGATCGCCTCGATACGTGAACCGTCTTTCCGATCAATCCCTCCGGGGTAATGACCGCCTGCTGCTCACGCACACCATGATCTGTCCCCTTGTCCACGGTCAGGGTTTGCCACCAACCGTCCCGGGAACGCGCGATAATCCTCACCGGAATCACTTCGTACGGCGCCCGCCGGGCAAACGCCAACGCGCCGGCCAATTCCTCATTTTCCCGCTCCAACCGGGAATACAGGGCGAGCTGGGTTTGCAACTGTTCGATGTCCACCTGTAACCGGGCCACTTCGACCGCCAGGGTCGGCATCCGTTGGACCCCTTGAACCTGTTCGCTCACCCTCTCCCATGCGTTCGCCAAGGCCACTTGCAAGGGGGATAATGCCTCCCGGAAACCGCCCCGGATGGAGCTGCCGACCGGATCGGGCACATTCAATAGAACGAGCACCACCACGCCCATCACGAGCCAAATTGTTAACTTCGACTGCCTCACGCTACCTGCATCATCCCCGGCGTCCGGGCATTGCCCCCGTGCCGCCGGCATTTATGGTGTGAGGAGCGGAGTGAGCCGGACTTAGTAGGTGCGATCGTTGCGGGAAACCTTGCGCAGGAAATTCAATTCGTGAAGAACCACACCGGTTCCTTCGGCCACTGCACTGAGCGGATCATCCGCAACATGCACGGGAAGACCCGTCTGTTCCGCAATTAACTTGTCGAGGCCGCGCAGCAGCGCACCCCCTCCGGCAAGGATCATTCCCCGGTCCACCAAATCCGCCGACAATTCCGCCGGGCAGCGTTCCAAGGTGATTCGTACCGCATCGACAATCGCGGAAACAGGCTCTTGCAGTGCTTCACGGACCTCCTCCGACGTCAACGTCAACGTCTTGGGAAGACCCGCCACCAAATCCCGGCCTTTAACCTCAATGGTCATTTCTTCATCCATGGGGTAGGCCGAACCGATGGAAATCTTGATTTCCTCGGAGGTGCGCTCGCCGATCAGCAAATTGTAAACCCGCTTCAGGTACTGGACGATCGCCTCGTCCATCTCATCTCCACCGACGCGGACGCTACGGCTGAATACAATTCCGGCCAGCGAGATGAGGGCAACTTCCGTCGTGCCTCCCCCGATATCCACAATCATATTCCCGGCGGGCTCCTGTACAGGCAACCCCACCCCGATCGCAGCCGCCATCGGCTCCTCGATTAAAAACACTTCACGTGCCCCGGCGTGCAAGGCCGAGTCCTTTACTGCACGTTTTTCCACTTCTGTAATGCCGCTGGGGACCGCGACAATAACTCGCGGCCGCACCAATTTGCGGCGATGTTGAACTTTTCGTATGAAATACCGGAGCATCGCTTCGGTAATCTCAAAATCTGCGATCACCCCCGCTTTGAGCGGTCGAATCGCCACGATGCTTCCCGGGGTTCGCCCGAGCATCCGCTTGGCTTCCTCGCCGACCGAAAGGACCCGGTTCGAGCCCGCCTGAATCGCCACCACAGAGGGCTCCCGGAGGACAATTCCGCGGTCGCGGGCATAGACGAGGGTATTGGCCGTGCCTAAATCAATGCCGATATCGTTGGAGAAAGAGTTGAAAAAATTGCTGAACATGATCGTTTAGGGTTACCCATCCTTTAAGACGCCGTACTGTGGGGGATGGCCGGATGGCCGTCAAGAGCTATCTTGAATTCCCGTGCACCCTGATCGGCGAAAGATTCAATCCGTCCCATGGTCCACGCCGACGCGAATGGTTACGCGGCTATGACCCAGGGTGTATCCTCCCACTTCCGGTTTTCCGCCCAAACCTCGAACTCCCCGCGAAGCCAGCGGACCGGATTCATTCCTTGGTTGCCTGCAAACCGTGGCCAGAGTTCATGGACACCCCGGGCATGAACCGTGCAGTGGCCGGAACGTTGGTCGAACCAACCGAGGAAAGGTGTCAAGACATGATGGCCTGCCTGGTGAAGCGCGAGAAGGAGCCCGTCCCCCGGCGTTATGGCGATCCGGCTAAAGTTCACACAGAGGGAGGATAAGACGTCCCCCCCTGCCCAATCCCATCCATGCACAATGCCCGACTCCAGCAAGTGCAGAGCAGCCGGAGTATGGCAACTGGATCGGAACAAACACTCCAGCCATGATGGGTCATGTCCGGCTCCCGCTGCGCTTTGATACAGCTTCCACGCGACATCCTCCTGTTCCATCCGGTTCATCATTCCGATCAAATGGGAAATCCATACCGTCGTGCCCATTCCCGATGTCACCCTCCCCGGAGTGCCCGCAACATAACCCGCTTCGATTTCGCGGAGGATCGACGGTTCCACCCCGCCCTCACGGAGAATCTTCTCGGCAAGAACCGCCGAAAAACTCCTGGCCGCATCCTTTCTTTCATGCAGGCAATAAAAACTCAACGCATCACTCCCGGCCGATCAAACTTTCCACTTCACTCAAAAACTGATTCACGTCCCGGAACCGGCGATAGACCGAAGCAAATCTCACATAGGCCACTTCGTCCAATTCCTCCAACCGGTCCATAACCTTTTGACCGATGACCGTGCTCGGAACCTCTCGCTCATACTCGCTTTCGAGTTCGGTCACGATCGCATCCACCAACGACTCGATCTGCTGCGTGCTGATCGGTCGTTTTTCACACGCGCGCTCCACTCCGCTCAACAGTTTCTTCCGGTCCAACTCCTCATACCGTCCATCGCGCTTGGTGATCCGAAGCGTTGCCTTCACCACTTCTTCGTAGGTGGTAAAACGGTAGTCGCATTTCAGGCAGACCCTCCGTCTCCGGATCACATCCCCATTGCGGATGGACCGGCTATCGATCACTTTATCGTCCAGATGACCACACTTTGGGCACTTCATGCAGGGTCCTTACCGTGTGTACATATTTGTACACACTAGATGTTGTTACGTCTTTCTCCCCCTTACCTACAGAATGTGGGGCTGTCAAGTTCCTCCAAACAGTCGTTGCTATCCCACGCCGGAATCTGGGAAATTGCCCATGAAGAGAAAAACGAAATGACGGCTCTTTGACTTGGGCGGTCGCGAGCCGTCATTTCAATGGACTCTCTTAACGAGAATCAACCGTACTTGCACTACGGTTTATTTTTTCTTCTTGGCCGCGGCTTTCTTAGCCGGGGCCTTTTTTGCTACTGCCTTCTTGGCCGGGGCCTTCTTCGCCGGAGCCTTCTTCGCAGCTGCTTTCTTAGCTACTTTCTTTGCCATCTCTATCCCTCCCTTCTACTGGTTTGTTGTTTTCGTTTCGTACCGATTGTTTCAGGTGACCACCGGACCGGAATCCGGAAGCATGGACCCATTACCTTCCTGCACTTGCCTCTGCCAGGATCGGAACCCTCCGGAGGGAAAGCCCAGACTCTTGCGCGTCAGATGACTGAAGGTGTCGCACCATGAAAAACGAACGCGTGAAAAAACAACCCACGCGAGAAAGAAAGGGAGATGAGATCAAAACGCCAAAGCGCCGGGAAGACAAAGGACGATGCTTCATCTCTTGTTCAGCGGCCCGCATAAAAAATTGTTTGGCTTGCGATGTCATAGAGCGTTCTTCAACGATCTCTTGCTCACAAAATAGAAATGTTTTTCTCCGACGTCAATCATCGTTGCATCAGAAAATGAAAATATTTTTTGTGCGGGTTTCATCCCTCGCGCTAGTCACGCACCACACGATGATGCTCGGCGAGGATCACCGCGCGCAGTGCATCATGCGATGCATCAAGCCGATCGTTGATGATGGTGTAGTCGTAGCGATCCCAATGCGAGATCTCCTGCTCCGCCTGCTGCATGCGCCGTTCGATCACCTCATCACTGTCTTTTCCTCGCCCCCGCAGGCGCGTTCGCAGTATTTTAAGGGATGGAGGCGCGATGAAAACGTCCACGTATCCCCGCTTGAGCATGGGATCGACTTCCCCTCGTTCTATAAGATCCCGAATCTTCTGGGCGCCCTGAACATCAATGTCCATCAAGAGGTCGAGCCCCCGGCCCAGCGCATCCAGCACCGAGCTTTTGAGCGTGCCGTACCAATGACCGTGTACGTTGGCGTACTCGATAAACGCACCTTCGGCGATCTTCTCCTCGAAGGCCGCCGTGGAAAGGAAGTAGTAGTCCACGCCATCCAATTCCCCTTCCCGGGGTTGGCGGGTCGTGCAGGAAACCGAATACCGCATGGAGGGGAACTCTGCCACCAAACGGTCGCACAGCGTGGTTTTTCCAGTGCCGGACGGGGCGGAGATGATGATCAGCAAGGGTCGTTGACGGTTTTGAATCATTCGACATTCTGTACTTGTTCGCGAAAACGTTCAAGATCGGCTTTCAGGTTGACCACATGGCGGGAAATCACCGGGTCCGAACACTTGGAGCCAATCGTGTTGATCTCGCGAAGGATTTCCTGGGCGAGAAAGTCGAGATTGCGGCCCACAGGACCTTTCTCATGAAGCAGGCTATCCGCCTGATCAAAATGGCTTTCCAACCTTGCGATCTCCTCGTGAATGTCTGAGCGGTCGGCAAACAAAACCACTTCCCGCTCCAATCGGTCTGCCGGAATCTCAAGATCTCCGGCGAGGCTTTGAATGCGTTGTTGAAGTTGCTTGCGATAGGTCTTCACCATGCCCGGAGCCCGTTGCCGGATCGAGGACAAGGTTTTACGTTTACGTGTGATCCAGCGCATGCACTCTCGTGCCATCGCCTCGCCCTCCTTCCCCCGGGCCTCCCGTAATCCCGTGAGCGCCTTGATCACCGCCCGGCGCACCAGTGGTTCCACCTTCTGGACATCCGCACCAGCATCACGAACAACCAGCACACCGGGAATCCGGAGTACATCCGCGAGGGTCAATCCCGACTCGACGCCCAAGCGACCCGCCGCATCACGACATTGCTTGATCACCGAACGGGCCAGCGCCTCGTCAAGTCGAAGGCTCGACCCCGACCCCCCCCCTTCGCCGGCCAGCGACAACGTCATCGACACCCGGCCCCGATGAACCACGTCCCGGATCAATTGGGTGATCATCGCTTCAAGCGGTTGAAGGGATCGCGGAAGATTCAGGACAATATCCAATTGCTTCCGGTTGACCGAGCTGACCTCCGCAGTGATGGATACGCCATCCTTGTTCGCGGATCCCTGCCCATATCCCGTCATGCTGACCAGAGTCATCCGTGACCTCCGCGCTGCGCCCGCTCGGCATCCCAGCGCTCCATCTCCATCACGTCCTTGTCGCCCCGGCCCGACATGTTCACAATCACGATCTGGCCCTTCTTGAACGTTTTGGGGTGGCGCAGCAGATAACCGATGGCATGGGCGCTTTCCAGCGCGGGCAAAATACCCTCGAGTTGACAAAGGGTGTTCACACCGAGCATCGCATCGTTGTCCGAAGCATAGGCATACTCCGCCCGGCCTTCGTCCCGCAACATACTGTGCTCCGGTCCCACCGCCGCATAATCAAGACCCGCACTCACCGAATGCGTGAGCATGATTTGTCCATGCTCATCCTGAAGCACATAGGTTCGGGTTCCTTGCAAAATGCCGATCCGGCCCTGGGCAAAACGTGCGGCATGACGACCATCGCGGATCCCTTCCCCTCCCGCCTCCACGCCGATCATCCGCACCCCTTTGTCCTTGATGAAGGGATAAAACAATCCAATCGCATTGCTTCCTCCCCCCACACAGGCCACCAAACCATCCGGCAACCTGCCCGTCAGTTTCTTGATCTGGGATCGCGCTTCCTTACCAATGACGCTCTGAAAGTCACGAACCATCATGGGATAGGGATGCGCGCCCAGCGCCGATCCAATCACGTAATGGGTGGTGCGAATGTTGGTTACCCAGTCTCGCATCGCCTCGCTGATGGCCTCCTTCAAGGTTTGCTGCCCTGCGGTTACCGCAACCACCTCCGCCCCCAAACGCCGCATCCGGGACACATTCAGGGATTGGCGGGCCATATCCACTTTCCCCATGTAGATCACACACTCCAGGCCGAACATCGCGCACGCGGTCGCAGTGGCCACCCCGTGCTGCCCGGCCCCGGTTTCCGCAATAATCCGCTTCTTCCCCAGACGCCGGGCCAGCAAGACCTGCCCCATCGAATTGTTGATCTTGTGGGCCCCGGTGTGACAGAGATCCTCACGCTTCAAATAGATCTCTGCTCCCCCGATCTCCTCCGACAACCGCCTTGCCAGATACAACGGGGTCGGACGCCCCACAAAATCCCGCAGGTAATAGGACAACTCCTTGTGAAAGGTCTTGTCCCGCTGAATCCTCCGGTAGGCCTTCTCAAGGTCCATCAACGGCGTCATCAACGTTTCCGGGACGTACATCCCCCCGTAGCCTCCAAAGTGGCCCCGGGCATCCGGTTGGGTCAGTGTTTTCGACATGCTCGTATAAATTCCCTTACGCTGTTCACATTCTTCTTTCCCGGCTCGGCTTCCACGCCCGAACTTACATCCACTCCCCACGGTCGAATGTGGCGAATGGCTTCCTCCACATTCCTTTCGTTCAAGCCCCCCGCGACAAGAACCGGCGCTCGTGAGGTACGTACCAAGCCGCGAATGGCTTCCCAGTTCCCGGTCTTCCCCGTACCTCCCGGCACATCTTTACTGTACGTATCGGCTACCCATGCGTCAACGCGCCCCTCCCCGATTTCCCCCGGAGCCATCCGGTCCGCATGGATTGCTTTCCAAATCGGAAGCCCGATCATACGAAACCGTTCGATGTTTTCCACCCGGTGAAGCTGGATCACATCCAACCCCGACAGATTGGCGATCCGCCGGACTTCCGAAAGTTCCGGATCCACAAACACACCGACCTTTCGGATGCCCGGAGGAATCAGCGGAGCCCACCGGATCAAATCCTCGGCTGCGATCGCTCGCGGGGAATCCGGCCACAGCACGAAACCCATCGCATCCGGACGGAAGGCTGCCACCTCCAGGATGTCCTCCCGTCTCGCCAAGCCACAAATTTTTACGAACAAGCCCATGCACTTCCCATCAACACGTTCACCGCCTCGCCCGGATCAGACTGCCGGAGCAGATGCTCACCTACCAGCACACCTTTAATCCCCGCGGCCTGTAAACCTACCACATCTTCCGCAGTGCGAATTCCACTTTCACTGATCACTGGACATCCCGCAGGCACCTTCTTGAACAACGTATAGGTTGTATCCAAGGTGGTGACAAACGTCTTCAAATTGCGATTGTTGATGCCAATGCAGGGCGCTCCCGCCGCCAACGCGAGGTTCAACTCCAGCTCATCATGGACTTCCACCAGCGGAGCGAGGCCCGCCTCTTTGCACACCTCCATCATGTCCCTTAGCTCCTCCTCATTCAACACCCCGGCAATCAACAGGATCGCCGACGCCCCCAGTGAGGCCGCATGCCAGATCTGCCACGGATCCACCACGAACTCCTTGTACAGCATCGGCAAGCCAATCGCCGCCCGTACCATCTGGAAATCTTCCTCGCCCCCTCCAAAATAAACGCGATCCATCAGCACCGACACCGCCTGAGCCCCCGCCGCTTCGTACGCCCTCGCAATCGCTGCGGGATCGAACGGCTCCCGAATCGCTCCCGCCGACGGCGAGCGACGCTTCACCTCTGCGATCAGACCCATCCGGCCCCCCGTCACTGCGGACATGAAATCCGGACGATCCTGAACCTTCGCGCACGCCGCTTTCAGGTTCGCCACGGAAACGGCGGCAATCCGTTCCGCAATCTCTCCCCGCTTGTTCTGCACGATTTCCGCAAGCCAATCCCTGCTCATCAGCCCTTCCTTTGCTTGAGGTACGCCTCGATGAACACATCAAGCTCCCCGTCCATCACCGCCTCCACATTCGATGTCTCCGCACCCGTCCGGTGGTCCTTGACCATCGTATACGGTTGCATCACGTACGAGCGAATCTGCCGCCCCCACGCGATTTCCCCTTTGTCCCCGTAAAACTGTTCCATCTCCCGGCGTTGCTTGTCCCGCTCCAGTTCGTACAACTTCGCCGAAAGCATCTTCATCGCCTTGTCGCGGTTCGAGTGCTGCGAACGCTCGGCCTGGCATTGCACCACCACGCCGGTCGGAATGTGCACAATCCGGATCGCCGAGTCGGTCTTGTTCACGTGCTGGCCTCCCGCCCCGCTCGACCGGTAGGTATCCACCCGCAAGTCCTTCTCGTTGATCTCCACCTCAATGTCGTCGTCGATTTCCGCCACCGTGTCCAGGGCCACAAACGACGTATGGCGACGCTTGTTCGAGTCGAACGGACTGATCCGGACCAGACGATGAACCCCCCGCTCCCCCTTCAAATACCCATAGGCATACGGACCCGAAACCATAAACGTCACGCTTTTGATTCCCGCTTCGTCCCCCTTTTGCAGGTCCATCACGCTCAATTCGAACCCATGATCCTCGCAATACCGCGTATACATCCGGAACAACATCGACGCCCAGTCGCACGATTCCGTACCCCCCGCCCCCGCATTCAAGCTGATGTAAGCGTTGTTCGCGTCCAGCCGGTCCGACAGCAACGACTGGATCTCGAACTTCCGGTACTCCGCCTCGATCTGGGTCAGGGCCTTCTCCACATCGGCCACCCCCTGCTCTTTCGCATCCCCGCTTTCCTCGAGGGCAAAGTCAAACAACATCCGGATGTCGCCGATGTCCGACTCCAGCTTCGAGAACGGCTCCACCACCGCCTTCAGCGCGTTGGTCTGGCCAATCACCTTTCGGGCCGCGTGATTGTCATCCCAGAAGCCCGGCGTCGTCGCCAGGGCATCCAGCTCTTCGATTCGTCGGGTCTTTGCCTCGACGTCAAAGATACCCCCGTAGTTCGAGGATTCCGTCCTGCAGCTTGCTGATCCGCCGTTCGATGTCTTGAAGTTCCATAATCGTCTTATCCTTGAGAAGTGGGTCAAAACCATACCCGGCTTCCCCGGAAAGACAATCATTATCCCCTTCCACCCCGGGGAATCATCCCCTTGCAATCCTCACCCTCTCGCGTACCCTGTCCAGATGAGCAACCCCTCCCTGCCGACGATCGAAATCTACTACGCCGACATCTGCGGCCTCTGCCACCAGGCCATGGACTACTTCCGCCGCCGGGGGCTCCCCTTTGCCGCCAAGGAAGTACATTGGGATGGCGAGGATTTCCTCCCCGGCCCCCACCGCGATGAAATGGTCCAACGCTGCGGTCCCGTCGACTTCGTTCCTCAAATCTTCATCAATGGCCATCACATCCCCGGCTGGCGCAAGCTCGAGCCGATGATCGCCTCCGGCGAACTCGACCAGCTCCTGCATCCCGGCCCCCCAAGTCCGCCTGCAGCCGCACGATGATCACAAGCGAAGAGGCGCCTCGCTTTTCCCCTGGCCCGAGCCTTTTCGCGTTCTGTAGCCGTTTACCGCCAGTAGGTGACCAGACCGTTAATAAAAACACCTATCATGGTCGCATCAAACTTGAACCCGGAGGAAAAACCTTCCGATCCCACGACCACCTCAAAACCTCCCGCCCCAAAGATCGCATTGGTTACCGATGCGGTCTGGCCCGACGGGACATCCAACGCATACCGGCTGGAGGTGGCATCGTTTTGCCCAATGTAGTTCATGGTTGCTTGAATAAACTCCGGAGAACCGTTGCTGACCACCAGAACTCGCGTCGCCGAATTCCACGTCATCACGATGTTCTGTGCCGGGTGAGTGAAGAGCGTGCCCGATTCCTCCGCGCGCACGAGATGCATGCCGAATTCGGCCTGACTCGACGTGCTGCCGATCTTGGCTTCGCCGCCGACGTGAAGGCGGGCCGAAGGATTGTTGGTGCCGAGGCCGACATTGCCGGCGGTATCGATGCGCATGCGTTCGGTGAACGTGGTTCCGTCGTAATGCCCGATCTGAAGATTCTCCGCAGCCGGGACACTGATGTCGCGGGTGGTGTCGGCAATGTGCAGTCCTCCGAGCGGGCCTCCGCGGACATGGAGCGCGGCCAGCGGGTTGGTGACACCGATACCCACACCGCCCCCGGCGCGAATCAGAAATTGATTGGTTCCGGTGGTCCGGAATTCCTGATTCTGGCTATCCGCCCACACGAAGGACCCGGCATGCGCGGCCACGGCGCGACGGCCGGCGGCGAAACCGTAGGATTGTAACACCACGTTGTCCTGTCCCCCGGGGATGGTGGCGTAATTTGCCTGGAAATTAATGAGATTGTTGCGGCCGCCTCCGATGACCGACGCCTGGGTCGATTGTCCAACCCGGTTGGACCGGCCGCCCGCGATCACCGCGTAATTAGCGCCTTCCCTCACCCTGTTCTCCTGTCCGCCGCCGATCACCGCGCGGTCGGCAAAGCCTTCGATCAGGTTGATGCGCCCGCCGCCGATCACGCTGTATTCCGCATCCACCTGATTGTTACGTCCTCCGGACACCACGCCGTAGTTTTCACCGCCACCACTCACCGCATTGCCGGCTTGCGGCCCGAGCACGACGCTGTGGTTTGTTCCAATCGCGAGTCCATGCACCTGCCGGGCATAGGGTACGGACATCAGGCGTTCGCGTGGGCTCAGGGGGGTTCCATCCACGACCACCTCCAGCCAAACTTCATTGCGGCTCAAGGCGTCATCCAAATTCCCCAACACCGTGCCATCACCGATCTCCACGGCATACAACCCATCGACAATCGGCACCCCCACATTCTCGTCCGAATACAAATGGGTTCCGCCGACCGCTGCGTCGTACAGATTCATGTTGAGCACGACGGATCCGTTCACCAGATTGGTCCCATCCATCAAGCGGCCCTGGTAATGGATAAGCGAAGGGGGTTGGGCGTGGGTGGGAGTCATCCATCCTCCGGACAAGATCAGCATTCCTCCCGCAACGATTCGTTTCATCATCATAACCGCCTTCTCCTTTATTGAGCTTCAACCTGCTCCAGGCGTTTCATCATCTGGTGTACCATCTCTTGCAAGTGTGCGTTGTCTTCCTGCAGCCGACGGACCTCGTCGCTCATCCCGGCCAACCGGTCCCGGGCCTCCGCCTCCCGCCGGGCCAACGCCTGGATCGCGGCAAGGGCCACGCCGTCAAAATCGAGGGTGTTGATGGTCTTGTCGTCGCCCAACCCGAATGCGGCATGGAAGTCCTGGGCGACCGGACCGATGTAACGCCGCTGGTTCGGGTCTTCCTTGTAGCTCCATTCCGTCAACGGCATTGCCGCGACCTTCTCCAAAATTGCCCCGGTATCGACCGGCGAAAAATTCTCCTTCGCCTCGCGGTCGCTGATCGCCGACCACGAGGTGCCGTTCGGCGGGATTT
>DAOLCW010000001.1:0-102599 GCA_035327665.1 Kiritimatiellia bacterium | reverse complement strand
CGTTCCCGGGCGATGAGGGTTGACCCCCCGCAAGTTGGTTTCCAAACCTTGGAAACGGTGGGAGGGTTGGTTTACAAACTTGGGAAAATGGAGTAGGGAAGCTGCCAAACCTTGGAAATTCGACGGGTGATTTTTCCAAGGTTTGGAAATGAAATCACCATGGTTTTCCAAGGTTTGGAAACGCAAAGGAGCCTTTTGATGAAGTTCGCGAAGAATATGACGAAGACGGAGGAATGGAAGCGGCTGGAGGAGCTGGCGGCGGCGACGCGGGGACGACATCTGCGGGAGTGGTTTGCCGAGGATGCGGAGCGGGCGGAGAAACTGAGCCTGGAGGCGGAGGGGATCCTTCTCGATTACTCGAAGAATCGGGTGGACGGGGAGGTGATGGAGGGGTTGCTGGCCCTGGCGGCGGCGTCGCCGCTGGCCGAGAAGCGGGAGGCAATGTTTTCGGGGGAGAAGATCAATTTTACGGAAGGGCGGGCGGTGTTGCATGTGGCGCTGCGCAACCGGTCGGAGGAGGCGATCCTGGTGGATGGGGAGGATGTGATGCCGGGGGTGCGGAAGGTGCTGGAGCAGATGCGGGGGTGCGCGGAGAAGATCCGTTCGGGGAGGTGGCTGGGCCATACCGGGAAGCCTATCCGGAACATCGTGAACCTGGGGATCGGGGGGTCGGACCTCGGGCCGGTGATGGCGTACGAGGCATTGAAACCGTTTACGGACCGGACGCTGAAGGTGCGGTTTGTATCGAATGTGGATGGGTCGCATCTGGCGGAGACGTTGATGGATCTGGATCCGGCACAGACGCTGTTTATTGTGGCGTCGAAGACGTTCACGACGCAGGAAACGATGACGAACGCGGAGTCGGCGCGGACATGGCTGTTGAGCGCGCTGCGGGACGAGACGGCGGTGGCGAAGCATTTTGTGGCGTTGTCGACGAATGAGAAGGCGGTGCGGGCGTTTGGGATCGATCCGGTGAACATGTTTGCGTTCTGGGACTGGGTGGGAGGCCGCTACTCGTTGTGTTCGGCGATCGGGCTACCGGTGATGATCGCGATCGGACCGGATCATTTTGATGCGCTTTTGGAGGGGGCGCATGCGATGGACCGGCATTTCCGGACGGCGCCGGACGGGGAGAATCTGCCGGTGCTGCTGGCCCTGCTGGGGGTGTGGTATAATAATTTTCTGGGGGCGGAAACCCATGCGATCCTGCCCTATGACCAGTACTTGCACCGGTTTGCCGCGTATTTCCAACAGGGGGATATGGAAAGCAACGGGAAGAGCGTGGACAATGATGGCCGGACGGTGGATTACCAGACCGGTCCGATCCTGTGGGGGGAGCCGGGGACGAACAGTCAGCATTCGTTCTTCCAATTGATTCATCAGGGGACGAAATTGATTCCGGCGGATTTCATCGGGTTCAGCCGGACCCACAATCCGTTGAGTGACCATCATCCGAAGTTGATGTCGAACTTTTTTGCCCAGACCCGGGCCCTGGCGTTCGGGAAGACGGCGGAAGAGGCGCGAGCGGAGGGCGTGGAGGAGGCGTTGGTTCCGTTCAAGGTGTTCGAGGGGAATCATCCGACGAACACGCTGCTGATGGAGCAGCTTACGCCGTATGTTCTCGGACAGTTGATCGCGATGTACGAGCATAAGATTTTTGTGCAGGGGGTGATTTGGAATGTGAATCCGTATGATCAGTGGGGGGTGGAATTGGGCAAGGCGCTGGCGAAGTCGATTTTCTCGGATTTGGTCGATCCGGACACGCCGGAGTTGGCTCATGACGGGTCGACGAACCGGCTGATTCGCCGGTACCGGGAGCAGGCGGGATTGCCGACGTGAGGGGTCATTTTCCCTGAAGGGAAACGATGGGGGCGGCTCGGCAGGATGCCTCGCCCTACCTCCTGCGGCCAGCGGGGAGAGGTAGGGCGAACCCTCCGGGTGAGCCGGGACATAGGACGGCCTTTTCAGGTGAATTGGTTGTGACTCCAGCCTTGCCGATGGGGTGGACTTGGGTTATGGATGACAGACCTGTTTGGGAAATTGTTTTCGGTTTCTGGCGGACCCGGGAGGAGTGCCGAACGAACCTTTCAGGGTGCGATGCGATCTTTGCGCGTTCGCAGACATTTTAACCGTTAATGCGTCGTAACGACGCCCATCCGCAGGAGAAGATCATGGAAACCCAAGAAACGAAGTCCGGGAAATGTCCGGTGATGCACGGAGCCCAGCCCAATGCCACGATGAAGGGACGTTCGAACCGGGATTGGTGGCCGGAGCAGCTCAACCTTCGTATCCTCCATCAGAATTCATCGCTGTCCAATCCGATGGATCCGGGGTTTGATTACGCGAAGGCGTTTGAGTCGATCGACTACAAGGGGCTGAAGCAGGATTTGTATGCGCTGATGACCGAGTCGCAGGACTGGTGGCCGGCGGATTACGGTCATTATGGACCGTTGTTTATCCGGATGGCGTGGCATAGCGCGGGGACGTACCGGACGGCGGATGGCCGGGGCGGGGCCTCGACGGGTACCCAGCGGTTTGCTCCACTGAACAGTTGGCCGGACAATGCGAACCTCGACAAGGCCCGCCGCTTGTTGTGGCCGATCAAGCAGAAGTACGGGGAACAACTTTCATGGGCGGATTTGATGATTCTGGCCGGGAATGTGGCGATCGAGTCGATGGGGCTGAAAACGTTTGGCTTCGGGGGCGGTCGTGAAGATATCTGGGAGCCGGAGGAGGATATTTATTGGGGGGGGGAAGACACCTGGTTGGGGGACAAGCGGTATCGCGGGGACCGGGAATTGGAGAATCCCCTCGCTGCGGTCCAGATGGGATTGATTTATGTGAATCCCGAGGGCCCGAACGGGAACCCCGACCCGGTGGCGTCGGGCCGGGACATCCGGGAGACGTTTGCCCGGATGGCGATGAACGATGAGGAGACGGTGGCGCTGGTCGCGGGCGGACATACGTTCGGGAAATGCCACGGGGCCGGGGATGCCAAGCATGTGGGACCGGAACCGGAGGCCGCGGGACTGGAGGCCCAGGGGTTGGGCTGGATCAGTTCGTTCGGCAGCGGTAAGGGTTCGGACACGATTACCAGCGGGATCGAGGGGGCGTGGACGCCGAATCCGATCCAATGGGACTCGGGCTATTTCGATGTGTTGTTTGGTTATGAATGGGAACTGGTGAAGAGCCCGGCGGGAGCGTGGCAATGGACGCCGAAAAATCTGGCCGAAAAGGATATGGCCCCGGATGCGGAGAACGCCGAGAAGCGGGTGCCGATCATCATGACCACGGCGGATATGGCGATGCGGATGGACCCGATCTATGAGCCGATCTCCCGTCGGTTCCACAAGGACCCGGAGGCCTTCGCGGATGCGTTTGCGCGGGCGTGGTTCAAGCTGACCCATCGTGACATGGGTCCGAAGATCCGGTACCTCGGACCGGAAGTCCCGGAGGAAGATTTGATTTGGCAGGACCCGGTGCCTCCGGTGGATCATCCGGTGGTGAACAGCGATGACGTGGCGTCGTTGAAGAGGATCATTCTTGAATCCGGGCTAAGCGTGGCCGAGTTGGTGTCTACGGCGTGGGCGTCGGCATCGACGTTCCGCGGCTCGGACAAGCGAGGCGGGACGAACGGAGCGAGGGTTCGGTTGGCTCCACAGAAGGATTGGGAGGTCAATCAGCCGGCGGCGTTAGCCAAGGTTCTCGGGGTGCTTGAAGGGATTCAGAAAAAATTTAATGCATCGGCATCGGGAGGCAAGAAGGTTTCGCTGGCGGACGTGATCGTGCTGGGCGGATGCGCGGCGATCGAGCAGGCGGCGAAGGAGGCGGGACATGAGACGGTGGTACCGTTCATTCCCGGCCGGACCGATGCTACGGAGGAACAGACGGATGCGGCCTCGTTCGAGGTGATGGAACCGGTCGCGGATGGATTCCGGAATTACCTGAAGCCGGGCTACAAGGTTCGGGCGGAGGAGTGGTTGATCGACCGGGCCCAGTTGTTGACTTTGACTGCGCCGGAAATGACGGTTTTGGTTGGGGGAATGCGGGTGTTGGGCACCAATGTGGGGGGAACGGCGTACGGCGTTTTCACCGAGCGCCCGGGCACCCTGACCAACGACTTTTTCGTGAACCTGCTCGACATGGGTACGGCGTGGTCGCCGGTGTCGGAAGACGCCGATCTGTTCGACGGCAAGGACCGGGCCTCGGGTCAGGTCAAATGGACGGGGACGCGGGTCGATCTGGTGTTTGGGTCCAATTCCCAGTTGCGGGCGCTCGCCGAGGTGTATGCCTGCGAAGACGGCGAGGACAAGTTCGTTCGGGATTTTGTATCGGCATGGGTCAAGGTGATGAACCTCGACCGGTTCGATTTGGGGTGACGAGGAAACCTCTGCTGGCTTTTGGGATCTGGGTCACTTCACGCCAAATGTGGGATCGAATCAGGGTGCTGGATAAGATCCTGACAGGACGATCTTCCGGACTGGGTATCGTTAATGGTTGCGCTCCACGACCACCAATGAATTGACCACGCCGTTGACGTCCTTGACGCGGTCGTGTCCCGGATCGAGAATCCATACGCCGTCGACGATAAGCTTGTACCCGTACTCCCCGGGGCGCATCCGCAATTCCGCCGACCACCGCCCTTCTGAGTCCCTGGTCATGGGCAAGCTCGTTGTGCTCCAGCCATTAAACTCACCAGAAACAAAGACCGTCCTCGCCTCACGGTGTTCAAATTCGAATCTGGCCACGATTTGATCATCGGCTTGAGGCCGGGGGCGTAACGACCGAAGGGAGACGTAATTGTTTGAGGCCCACATGAACGAGGTGTTTCCGGAGAGGTCTATGTGCCGCTCGTTGTTACGGGGGTCAAACACCCATTGCCCATCCACGATAAACTTATAGGTATGACATGTATCGAAAATCGGCCGTTCCAGGTACCAGACTCCATCCGGTTCCCGGGTCATGGGGTCGGCGGTCTCGCTGTAGTCATTGAAGTATCCACTCAGGAAAACGTTGGTGGCATAGGGATCGACATACTCGAAGTAGACCCTTGCGAGGCGAAGCGTGGTTGGGGGCATGTCAGCAACCCGTGATTCCAGAATCCGGGTGACGTTGGTGTGCCCGATCTGATACGCCACGTGCCAGGCCGTGAGGCCACAGAAGGTCTCCGCCCACGGGTTGGCTTGGTGATCGAGGAGAAGAGCAACAACCTCCGGATGATTCTTCCGGGCTGCGATGATCAGTGGCGTTTGGTTTCCCCCGCCGGGGATTTCGGTGTCTGCACCCAACTCGAGTAAAAGCTTCACCGCCTCCACTTGTCCCCGCCATGCGCAGTCGTTAAGGGTGGTCCATCCCCGGAAGCTCTCATGAATGTCCGCGCCATGATCAATAAGCAGGCGAGCAACCTCCATATGGCCCCGGATCATCGCTACGTTCAGGGGAGATCTTCCACTTTGACTCATGGTATTCACGTTGATTCCATGATCTAGCAGCATGCGGGCCAATTCTACGTTGTTGGTTGTGGCGGCAATATGCAACGCGGTTTGTTGATTAAATCCCTGATCATTAAGGTTGGCTCCTTGTTTCAGTAACCAGGCGACCATGTCATGTTGACGATACAACGCGGCGCGGAGAAAGGGGGTGTTATCAATCCGGTCTCGCGCATGCAAATCTGCGCGGTGATCGAGAAGTGCTGCGGCGGGTTCAATCAATCCCATCTGCACGGCCAAATGCAACGGTGTATTTCCCCGGTAGTTTTTTGCTTCGAGGTTGGCCCCGCGCTGGGCAAGGAAGGCGACCATCTCGGCTTGCCCGAACATCACGGCCTTGTGAAGCGCGGTGGTTCCGAATCGATTGGTGCGATCCAGCTCTCCGTCGTATACGTCGAGCAATTGTGCCATGATTTCGAGGTGGCCGAGAGTGGCGGCTAGATGAACCGGGGTGTCGAGTTCGCGGTCAACGGCATTCCAATCCGGGTCATAACGCCTGAGCAGATCGATCATGCCGGTCGAACCCGACACTACCGCGACATGGGCGGGACTGAAGCCTCGCCGGGTTAGCGCATCGGGATTTGCCCCGTGATCCAATAATTTTTCCGCCGCTTCATACCGGTTCAAGGCGAGGGCGATGTGGAGTGGCATCAGCCCATCCCGCGCCTCTACTG
This sequence comes from Kiritimatiellia bacterium, assembly GCA_035327665.1. Taxonomy (GTDB): domain Bacteria; phylum Verrucomicrobiota; class Kiritimatiellia; order CAIVKH01; family CAIVKH01; genus DAOLCW01. The sequence goes on along the minus strand of DAOLCW010000001.1, from coordinate 96,436 downwards.
CATCCAATTCGGCGCCCGCCCGGATTAAGAGCTCCATGTCATTCAAACGGTTCAGGAACGTCGCGACATGAAGCAGGCTGAGGTTTCCGCGGAGGCGGACATTTGCCTGTCCCGGAGTGTAGAGAAGTCGTCGAAGCTGGTCAGCATTACCTATTCCGCGCTGGTGAGCGGCAATGAGGACATCGCCAGTGATCAGATCTTGAAGGGACGCCGGGGATATCCAGGCAACTTTTCTGGCTAGTTGTGCGTCCGATTGTCCCGTTGGGGTATTGGCGCGGGACTGAATGGCGAAAAGGGTGATCCAGAGAACGAGACGAAGATATTTCATGATGTCACCGGGGTTTACCCTACAGAATTTACAACCTGACCGAAAGCCTTTAGGTAAGGGGAGGTTCAAGGACGGGCATCCCATGCCTCCCAATGTTCAGGGGCAAAGTTTAATCGGCCAGCACGATCAGATGGCCAGTTATCCGAGGCTTTGGCGATGATTTCTTCACCGACGCGGTAGTTAATCAGGCGCAGACCCTGCCGGTCGGAGGTTTCATTGCCAACGGGAACCGGGCGGTCATGGCGGGGAGACCATGCGGAGTAGAAAAGGCTTTGCTGGGAATGGGGGGGCATTTCATTCCACTGCTCGATCCACAGGTTGCGGATTTCGATGTTGCGCCACGCGGACAACACAAGGAAGCGCATGGCGACATGGTTCATCCCTTCGGAACGGATGTTTTCGAGGAGGAGGTTTTCGATGATGGCGGAGGCATCGCCGTGGCGGGGGGAGCCGTAGTCCCAGTGGGCGGAGGAGTTGAAAATGCCGGTGTTGGATTTGACGTCTTTCCAATACATGCGGTTGTGGATGATGTCGACGCGGTCGACATGGACATCGCGGACATTGCGGGGCACCCAGCCCCATTGGAAGACCGGTCCGTTTTCGCCTTTCCATACCACGACATTTCGCACCGAGGCATGGCTGTGGTAAAGTTTGATGACATCGTCATTGGAGTGGAGAAAGCTGTTTTGCAGGGTGCTCCGGGGATAAAGCTCAACGCCGTCGGTTTGCCAATACCAGCCACCGACTTGTTTGTAGTGGTGGAAATCGGCGCGAATGGAGGAGAGGTTTCCGTGGATGGTAAAGGTGTGGTACGGTGGCTCAAGGAGGGTGATGCCATGAACGAGGATGTTCTGGGGATGATCCATGGAGAAGAATTGGAGCATTTTCACGCAGGTTCCATGGCAGTCGGGGGCAAGGTCGCTGCGTTGGGTGTAGGGAACATGGCCGTGGGCTCGACTGCGGTCGGCTTCGTAGACGTAGAGTTCGCCGGAGAGGACTCCATGGCCGGTCACACGATAGTCCTCGCGGGTACCGCGGAATTCCATAGCACCCTTCACGTAGGCCCCGGGGGCAAGATAGATCCAGCGAACGCGATCGAGAAGGTAGGCATGTTCGTTCCAGGGGATCCAGTAGACACCGGGGGGGAAATAGAGGATTTCGGTGTCGATGTCGCTGAGGCCGGTGGCGAAGCCGGGGGCCGGGTAGTGGATGTCGCCATCGGCGGGAGTGGGCACGAGGGCGGGGTCAGGGAAGGGGTCGGCAAAGACCAGAAGGGCGTGGCGGGGTTCGGTATGGATGGCGGGTCCGACCGGTTGTTCGGTGAGGTTGCCGGTGATGCCTTGAAGATCGTTGTAGGCGGTGAAAAGATCGTCGGCGAATTCAACCGAGAACCGGTAGCCGTCGGGATGAAAGGGAACATGGATGCGGAGGGTGTCGGGGGCGATCCGCTCGGTGCGGAAGGAAAGGGTGGTGGGGCGGATGGTGACCTCCTCGACGCTTGAGAAAGTGCGCCCGTCGGTGCGTACGATGTCGATCACGACATCCTCTCGATAGAGGAAGCTGGACCAGCTCATGGTCAGTCCGGCGGCGGCGGCGAATTCGGCTCCGTCGACACGGGGGTAGGGTCGTTCGCGCCGGCCGCTGCGGGGAACCGACATGTAGACGAACGAGGCCTGCATCTGGTCCGGACGCGATGCGAGGGAAACGTTGACGGCATAACGGGTGGACCGGCGCACCGCAGATTCGGGAACCGGGCCTTCGGTGGTCATGGATTCGTCTGGATGGTCCCAAGTATGAAGGGGGATGTCGTCAGGAGCGAGGGGGTCAGGCATGATTCGAGGTTCCTCGGGGGGGATGGGGGCGACAATCGGACGGTCTTCTCCCGTTTCCTCGGGTCCGTTCTCGGGAACCGAGCATGCGGCCCATGCAAGTAAGAGAAAAGGGAGGGTGCGCAGCAGGGTCTTCGTTTTGAAAAACGAGGTCATGGTGGAGAACTGTACAAGGTCGAGGAGGCGAGGACAATCTCGGGTGCACGGGATGTTGACGGGCTTACGAGCGATCTTTAAACTCAAAACAGATCGGAGTTTCTATGCAATTGCCTACCTCATCGGTTCGACCCGCCTCGCTACAGATGGCGGAGATCGGGTCGGAAGCGATTCTCGACAGTCTCCCCGACGGCGTCTACATCACCGACACAAACCGCCGCATTCTGTTCTGGAATCATGAAGCGGAACGGATGACGGGCTGGCGCCGCTCGGAGGTGGTGGGGCGGCGCTGTCACGATAATGTACTGTGTCACATCGATAAGGATGGGCATTTGCTATGCGGCTATGAGCATTGCCCGTTGCACCGGGCGATGGTGACGGGTACATCGAGCGATCTTCCGCATTTGATTTTCGCGAAGTGCCGGGACGGGGAACGGATTCCGGTGGAGGTCACGGTGGCTCCACTCCGTAATCCTGATGGGGAGGTCATCGGGGGAATTGAAGTATTTCGGGACTTGTCGCCCGCGTTTCAGGATTTGAACCGGGCCCGGTTGATCCAGCAGGAGACGATGGCCTTGGTCCTGCCCGAGGATGCCCGGGTCCGAATTTCGGTAACCTATACGCCACATGATCAGGTGGGCGGGGATTTCTACCGGGCGGAACGCCTCCCGGATGGCCGTTATGCGCTGCTGGTCGCGGATGTGATCGGCCATGGTCTTCCCGCCGCCCTTCACACGATGCAATTACGGACGCTATGGGATGAAGGCCGGGAGAGGCTCGGCGATCCCCGGGCGTTCCTGGAATGGTTAAATCAACGTCTCGCCCCCTTGGCAGATGCGGATTCGGGTTATGTTGCCACCGGGATCCATGCAGTCTACGACCCGACAACCGGCGGGTACGAGGTTGGATGCGCGGGGCACCCGCCTCCGCTGGTGATCAGGAAGCAGGGCGGAATGGAGGCAATTCGGGCCACCGGTCCGGGGCTCGGCTTGATTGACGAACCAAAGTTTTCCACCGATCCCGGGGCCCTTGAGCCGGGCGACCATCTGGTCTTCTTTACCGACGGGGCCCATGAAGTGATGAATTATCAGGGCGAAGAACTGGGCGAGGCGGCCTTGAAGAGGTTGATCCGCGAGGCCCTGTTGAGCGGAGTGCCGGATCCGCTTGGCAAGGTCGAGGAAGCGATTTTGCGCTTTTCCAACGAGGTAAGCTTGCCCGACGACCTGACCTTGATCGATTTGGCCCGTACCGGGTAGGACAAGGGTAGGATGTACGGGTGAGGTGACCTGCTACAGGTGGCGAGCTGGGTTTCGTAAGGACCTGGAATCAAGGCTTTACGATGGCGTACCCGAGAGGAGTCGAACCTCTAACCTTCTGATCCGTAGTCAGATGCTCTATCCAATTGAGCTACGGGTACGTGAAACAGGGTGGAACTTTATCGATTCCCGGGAGGATTGCAATAGCGTAATCTCCCCATATGGCAATTTCCGGTAAACCGACAGGGCCATCGGCAATGGCGGCGGCGAGCGCCCTTCGCGGGTATGCCGAGCCGTCGCTGGCAAAGGAGTTGACCCGTTTTTTCAAATGCGGTCCAGGCGAGTATGGCGAAGGGGATGTGTTCCATGGGGTGACGGTTCCGAACACGCGGCGAGTCGCCCGCGAATTCAAGGATCTGCCGCTTGGGGAGGTCGAAAAGCTCATCCGCTCCCGCTTTCATGAGGAACGGCTGCTTGGTCTATTGATCTTGGTCGGACAGTTCAAAAGGGCGGATGGAGCGGGCCGGACGACCCGCTTTGAGATTTATCTTGCCCATGTAACGTGGATCAATGGTTGGGATCTGGTGGATGTGTCCGCCGAGCATGTGGTGGGCGGCCATTTGGCCGACAAGGATCGCCACCTCCTCGACGAGTTGGCCGGGTCCGAGCACTTGTGGTCGAGGCGAATCGCCATTATGGCGACCTTCCATTTTATCCGTCGGGGAGAGTATGAGGACACTTTGCGAGTGGCCCGCCGGTTGCTGAAGGATCCTCATGACCTGATTCACAAGGCAACGGGGTGGATGCTGAGGGAAGTCGGCAACCGGGATCGCGAGGTGGAGGAAGGGTTTCTCAGGGTTCATTATCGGGGCATGCCTCGTACGATGCTCCGTTATGCCATCGAAGCGTTTCCTGAACCGCTCCGGCAGGCGTATTTGAAGGGGGAATACTGAACGGATTTCCGGCACTTTAGGCATCGGGGCGGGGATTTGAGTTTTGCTCATGATGGGGGCATGTAGTAGGGTACGAGGCTATGAGTGAGGAGCAGCAGGAGCGAAAACGTCCGGTCGATCTAGCGGCGTTGATGGACCAGCACCCGGCGGAGGTGGCGGAAATCATTTCGGCGCTAAAGGACGAGGAGGCGGTAGAGCTGCTGCACCGGTTGAGTCAATCGGACAAGGCGGCGGATGCGTTGGGGGAGATGGACCCGGAGGATGCGGCGCGGCTGTTCTCGGAACTGACCCGGGAGGAGAAGACGGACATTCTCACCGAGATGGCTCCGGACGATGCGGTGGATCTGCTGGAGGAGCTGCCGGAGGAAATGGTAGCGGATGTGCTTTCGCGGCTGGACGAGGAGGATTCGGAGGAGCTTGCGGAGTTGATGATGTATCCGCCGGATACGGCGGGCGGGTTGATGTCGACGCATTTCGTGGCAGTGCCGGCGAATGAGACGGTGGAGGCGACGATCGAGACGCTGCGCAAGCAGGCGGAGGACGCGGAGACGCTTTATTATGCGTATGTATTGGATGAGGAGGAGCATTTGCTGGGGGTGTTGGCCCTCCGGGATCTGGTGCTGGCCCGTCCGAACCTGCAGATCCGGGAGTTGACGCGGACCGAGGTGGTGACGTTGCCGGTGGACATGGATGCGGAGGAGGTGGCGAACACGTTCGACAAGCTGAACTATCTGGCTCTTCCGGTGGTGGATGGGGAGAATCACCTGCTGGGAATTGTGACGGTGGACGACGTGATGGACCGGATGCGGGAGGAAACGACGGAGGACATCCTGCGGATGGGCGGTATTCCTTCGGGCGAGGAGCATCCGCTGGAGGCGCCGGTGGATTCGGTGAAGAAGCGGTTGCCCTGGATGATGGCGAATATCTTTTTTAATCTGGTGGCGGTGATCGGGGTGGCGGTGTTTGAGGAATCGATTGCGACGGTGGCGTTTTTGGCGGTGTTGATGCCAATTGTTTCGGATATGGGGGGGAATGTGGCGACGCAGGCGATGTCGGTGGCGATCCGGGGGATGGCGACGGGGCAGGTGGTGTGGGGGCAGTTGCTTCTGGTGCTGCGCAAGGAGTTTTTGGGGGGCTTGATCAATGGTCTGGTGTTGGGACTTCAATTGTGCATCATTACCTACGTATGGCGCGGGAACATCTATCTGGGTTTGGTGGCGATGGGAGCGTTGTGGATCAATACGGTGCTGGCGGCGTGTGTGGGTGCATTTTTCCCGTTTTTGATGCGCCGCTTGGGATTCGATCCAGCGATGATGTCGGGGTCGATTGTGACGACGATCACGGATTTGACGGGCTTTTTCCTGTTTCTGGGATTGGCGACGTCGGTGCTTCATTTGATTTCTTGATGCCATGAGCTTTCGCGAGTCGCTTTATTCGTTTTTCGTCGGGGACAAAACGGGACGAAGGAACCTGGTGTTCCTGTTGCGGTTTGTGTTCCTGCTGGTGCTGCTGATCCTCGCGTACAGTTGGCTGTTCCACTATTTCATGCTGCAGGAGGGGCGGGAGTTTAGTTGGTTGAGCGGGTTGTATTGGACGCTGACGACGATGTCGACTTTGGGGTTTGGGGATATCACGTTCACCACGGATGCGGGGTACATTTTTTCGCTGATCGTGCTGTTGAGTGGAACCACGTTCATGCTGGCGCTGTTTCCGTTTTTGTTCATCCAGTTTTTCTATACGCCGTGGCTGGCCGCCCAGCAGGCGGCGAAGTCGCCCCGGCAAGTGCCGAGGACCACGCATAACCATGTGATCCTCACGAATTACGACGATGTATCGGCGGCGTTGATTCAGCGTTTGGAGCGGTATGGCTATCCGTATGCGTTGATCACGCCGACCGTGGAGGAGACGCTTCGGCTGCGGGACATGGACATCCATGCGATCCACGGGGAGCTGGATGATGTCGAGACGTACCGGAATGCGCAGATCGAGAAGGCGGCGATGGTGGTGGCGACGTCGCGGGATGAGGTGAATGCGCATGTGGCGTTTACGGTGCGGGAGTTTCTTCCCCATGCGCCGGTGGTGACCACGGCTACGGACGAGGCCTCGGTGGATATTCTGGAGTTGGCAGGGGCTTCGGAGGTGCTTCAGCTCGGGGAAATGATGGGGCAGGCGCTGGCCCGCCGCACGTTGGCGGGGGATGCGATGACCCATATCATCGGGCGGTTCGACGACCTGTTGATCGCGGAGGCGACCACTCACAATACGCCGCTGATCGGGAAGAGTTTGAAGGACAGCGGGCTGCGGGAGATGGTGAGTGTGAGTGTGGTGGGGATCTGGGAGCGGGGGAAGTTTCACCAGCCGCGGCCGGAGACGGTGATCAAGCAGAATTCGGTGCTGGTGCTGGCGGGTTCGCGGGACCAGTTGCGTTCGTATGACGATTTGTTCTGCATCTACAATACGGCGAGCAAGCCGGTGATCATCATCGGAGGGGGCCGGGTGGGGCGGTCGACGGGCCGGGCGTTGAAGCGGCGGGGGATCGACTACCGGATTATCGAGCAGGACGCGAGTCGGATCCGGGATCAGGAGGTGTATGTTCACGGGAACGCGGCGGACTACGAGGTGCTGGAAAAGGCGGGGATCAAGGAGGCGTCGGCGATCATCATCACTCCGCATGTGGACGACATCAACGTGTACCTGACGATCTACTGCCGGAAGCTGCGACCGGACGCGCAGATTATCGCCCGGGCGACGCTGGAGCGCAATGTGTCGACGCTGCATCGAGCGGGGGCGGACATTGTGATGTCGTATGCGTCGATGGGGGCGAGTGCGGCATTTAACTTGCTGAAGCGGAGCAACATTGTGCTGCTCGCGGAGGGGTTGGACTTTTTCCGGATGGCGATTCCGAATTCCCTGGCTGGAAAAACGCTGGCGATGTCGAACATCCGGCAGAAGACAGGATGCACGATTATCGCGATCCGGCAACATGGGAAGTTGGCGATCAATCCGGGACCGGAGGATGTGTTGCCGAAGGACGGGGAAATGATTCTGGTGGGGGATGAGGAGTCGGAGGAGCGGTTTTTGGAGGCGTACCGGGGGTAGGGGGGGCGATACGTTCCCGGGGATTGGCAGGACTTGATGCGTGGTTTTTAAGTGCATCGTTATGTGAGCCCTCTGATGAGGGAACATGAAAGCTACGTTTGGCCCGGTTAGGGTGTTTTGGGGCTTGTAAAAGAACGAACGTTCTTTTATGGTGGAGGCATGGGAGAAATGAACCATGCCGAGAACCCTTGATTTGACCGAGAAGCTTGGGCTTTTGCGGGAGTTTTACCGCCGGGAGAAGCGGGCGCCGAGCTATGCGGAGATGATGGAGACGCTGGGGTACCGGTCGAAAAGCGCGGTGCACCGGGTGGTGGAGCGGCTGGAGGCGGCGGGGTATCTGGAACGAACGGACGAGGGGAGGGTGGTGTTCAAACGCGGGATAACCGGGTCGCTGAAGTTGCTGGGGGCGGTGGCGGCGGGGTTTCCTTCGCCGGCGGAGGAGGAATTGGCGGATGTGTTGAGTCTGGATGAGTTTCTGGTGCGGCAACCGGAGGCGACGTATCTACTCACGGTGAGCGGGGACTCGATGATCGATGCGGGGATCCATCCCGGGGATATCGTGTTGGTGGAGAAGGGACGGAATCCGAGGAACGGGTCGATTGTGATCGCGCAGGTGGACGGGGAGTGGACGCTGAAGTATTACCGGAAGGACCGGAAGGGCGTCCGGCTGGAGCCGGCGAATCCGAAGTACGCGACGATTGTGCCCAAGCGGGATCTGGTGGTGGGCGGCGTGGTGCGGGCAGTGGTACGGAAGTATGAAACCTGAAGGGTCGGGACCGCTCATGTTGTCATCGTATCCGAAGGCGATCGCCCACATCGACGGGGATGCGTTCTTTACGTCGGTGGAGCAGGCGATTCACCCGGAGTGGAAGGGGCTTCCGATGGTGACGGGGAAGGAGCGGGGGATTATTGCGTGCGCAAGCTACGAGGCGAAGGCGTTGGGGATCAAGCGGGGGGTGCGGTTGCACGAGGCGGAGCGGATGTGCCGGGACTTGATCGTGGTACCGAGCGACTACGAGACGTACAGTTTGTACTCGAAGCGGATGTTCACGATCTTCCGGCGGTTCACCCCGATGGTGGAGGAGCATTCGATTGACGAGGGGTTCGCGGACTTGACGGGGTTGCGGCGGGTGCACCGGGTGTCGTACGTGGAGATCGCGAAGCGGATGCAGGCGGCGGTGGCAGAGGAGCTGGATCTAACGGTGTCGGTGGGGTTGAGTTTGTCGAAGGGGTTGGCGAAGCTGGCCTCGAAGTACCGGAAGCCGCGGGGGTTCACGGCGGTGCCGGGAAAGCGGCTGCATGAGTTTTTACCGGGGATTCCGATCGAGGAGGTGTGGGGGATCGGTCCGAACACGGCGGCGCTACTGCGAAAGCAGGGGATTGAAACGGCGTGGGATTTTGTTCGCCGTCCGTTGGCGTGGGCGGACCGGCTGCTGGGGAAGATCGGGCGGGATCTCTGGCATGAGCTGCGGGGGGAGTCGGTGTATCCGGTGACGGACGAGGAGAAGACGGATTACGCGTCGGTGAGCAAGTGCAAGACGTTTACCGCGCCGTCGAGCGACCGGGAGTTTGTGTATGCGAAGCTGGTGCGGAATGTGGAGTCGGCGTTGATCAAGCTGCGGCGGCACCGGTTGCGGGCGCGGGTGGTGTATGCGGGGTTACGGCGGAAGGATTATGCCCAGCATGGGCTGGAAGCGAAGCTGAACCGGGGGACGGCGGCGGTGGTGGAGATGCTGCCGGTGATTCAGGCGATGTTTGAACGGTTGTATGTGCCGGGGGTGGAGTACCGGTCGACGATGGTGGTGATGACGAAGCTGGAGGAGGATGGAGCAAGCCAGATCGAGCTGTTTGAGGATCCGGTGCGGGCGGAGAACGTGTATGAGGCGTCGCGGGCGGTGGATGAGATCAATGAGCGGTTCGGGAAGCATGCGATCGCCCACGGTCCGGGGTTGTTCCTGGAGGCTAACCGCCGCACCGCCCGGGACGAAGCGCCGATCCGGAAAGGGGATCTGCTGGCGGGAGAGACCCGGCGGCAACGGTTGGCCTTTCCGAAGTTGCAGATGAAGGTTTGAGGGAGGAGGAGAGGGGTGAGGGATGAAAGCTGAGGGGGAAGAGGATAGGGGAGGGTTCAGGGTTCGGGGTTCAGTCGCGGATGCGGGGGAGAGGAGCGAGCGACGATGTGACATCGTGCAAGGGGCTCAATGTTTCTGACATCAATCTTGACCCGAAGTCTCCCGACGGCCATCATCCACGCTGAAAATCGCATCCTAATGGCGAGTCTCATGGCGGTGTGCCCGGAAAGCCCGAAAAGCGATTTCTTGTCAAATGATCCCGGATTCAACATCAGCTATTTTTCTTCAAGCGGAAGGTCATTGTCCGACCTGTGACCGGGATGTGGATTTTGTCGCGCGCGATCCGTGGCTGCGGGATCATTTTTTATGTTCGTTTTGCGGGAGCATACCACGCGAGCGGGCGTTGATGATCGTCATTGATTCCTATTTTCCCGCCTGGCGTGAGGCGATGATCCATGAGTCGTCATCGGCCGCCCGAGGCGCCAGCCTTCGGCTTTCGACCGGGTGCGCCGGGTATATCGGCACACAGTATTATCCAGGCCAGCCTTCCGGATCCTTTGTAAACGGCATCCGTTGCGAGAATCTAGAAGCGTTATCCTTCGAGGATAACGCCATCGATTTGCATATCTCCCAGGATGTGTTTGAGCATGTGTTTCACCCGCGCCGGGCATTCAAGGAAATTGCACGAACGCTCAAGCCGGGAGGAATGCACATTTTTACCGTGCCGCTTGTCAACAAACAATCCCCGTCACAACTCCGGGCGCGCATGGAAAACGATGAAATCATTCATGTGATGCCGGAGCTCTACCATGAAAACCCTGTGGGGGACGGTCGTTCGCTTGTGACGGTTGATTGGGGGTACGATATTTGCCGGCATATTTTTGAGGCAAGTGGTCTGTTTACGCATATCGTTCGCATGGACGATATCAGCCGGGGGATTCGAGCGGAATTTATCGAGGTTCTGGTTACCATGAAACCAAACGATCCGGATGGTCACACGAAGTTGCCATGACACGTGTAAGGTCTGAGAGGATGTTCATTTAATGCGTGTATACACCTTGTGGCGTGATCTCAGTTTTGCTGGAGTGGCCGCTATTATGGTGTTCATGTATGTTCATCTGTTTGGGGTGAATGTGCCGATTCATGATGATTGGGATCTTGTTCAAACCCACTTGGGCTGGATTGAACAGGGCTTAACGTTGGAGTCATTGTTCGCCTTGCACAACGAACATTGTATAGCCACTTCCCGGTTGTGGAGCCACGCGGTGCTGCGGCTATCGGGAGGCAACTATAAATTGCTTCTGTTCAGCAATGCCTTGTTGCATGTGGTCTTTGTGGTTTTGCTCATACGTTTTGTCGGCAGTTGGCGTTTGCCGCTGTATGTACACGTGTCGCTTTGCGGCGCGCTGGCTCTGCTGACGATGTCGTGGAGTCAGTGGCAGAACTTCCTGTGGTCTATTCAAACCCCCTTCTTTTCCATGCCGTTGTTGTTGATGGTCGGCGTCTGGATGCTGATTCGGTGCAAAAGCGATGCATGGGCGTTCGGCGTAGCTATCGTGGTCGGTTGGATTTGTATCGTAAGCAATGGAAACGGTTTATTTGTCGCCGTGGGGATGGTGCCCTCGGTGTTGCTGAGGTGGCGATATGTTCGCGGTCCCGCCACCATTCGATGGGTCGTCCTTTATCTCCTGAATCAGGCCATGTTGCTGATGGTGATGGCCCATTTTCTAACGAATCGTCCTTCGCTGGGGTATGGCGGAATTGATGTGCTGTTGCGTCAGCCGCTTCAGGCTCTCTATACGCTGTTGGTCATCTTGGGTTCACCAGCGGATTCCGTCGGGATGTTTTTGGGGGTACACGGATGGGCTGCCATGGCCGGTGTCATCGGGATGATGCTGGCGGTGATCTTCATGTATGTATTCATCCGAAGTCCGGCATCGCCCATGAAGATGGAGGTGTCTGCGGGTTTAGCGCTGCTGTTGTATGGTGGGCTGAGTGTTCTTGCCGTGGTTTATAGCCGTGTGGCTCTCATTGCGGCTTCTGGTGTGGAAAGTCGTTATCAGTCGTTCGCGATCCTGTGGTGGATCGGTCTATTGATGCTTGGCGCAGGTGTAACTCGGCTTGGTGTACCGCGCGTTCGTGTGTCGATGGCTGCCATCACCGTGTTGGCCTCTTTGTTCATGGGTGCATTGACACTACGTGCCATGCCGTTCTTTTGGGTACATGGAAACAACATGCGCGACGCCCATCAGCAGCATCAAATGATCTACCGGAGCGCCCATGATCCGGAATGGCGAACGGCGTTTGAGCAATTGGGCCATCACTACGCCCCGGAACAGATCGCCGACTATCTGGTCCGTATGCGGGCTGCCGGTTTCTTGCATCCGGACTTGTGGCCGTCAGACCCGCCCCAGCCTGAATCAGAGCGATAGGGCGTACGCTTGCTGATCCTCTTTGAGAGGAAGGGGTGGCACTTTTTCGTCCAGTGCGGCGAGGTATGTCCTGCCCACTCGCAGGGGAGCAAGAGCGTGTCGGATATGCCTGCCCGCCTTTTTGCCGAGGTGTTGGCCTGCGGCCCGGTCGTCGAGTAAGGAAATCATGCACCGGGTGGCCTGTTCCACATCGGGTTCGGCCCACGTCTGTCCACCGTGATAGGGGTATTCACCTTCGTTGACCGGCACGAGTTGGTGGTCCACCAGCAGGGCGGTTTCCCGATCCATAAACGCCATGTTTCCGGAATACCCGGTGGCGACAACCGGCTTTTCAAAATACATCGCCTCGGCAAGGAGCAAGCCGAATCCTTCGGCACGGTGCAACGAAACCAGGGCGTCGGAGGTCATGAGCAGGCTTTTCATTTCATCGTCGCACAATCGTTGGTCCATGAGTCGAACGCGACCTTCAAACCGGCTGACGGCCTGTTTCAGTTCCTGCATGGCCTGTGGATGGTGCTGGCTGTTGCCGACCTTGATGAGCAATAGCGTGTCCGTCCGGGGGCGTTCCCGAATGCATTGATGAAAGGCGGCCATCACCGCGAAGGGATTCTTACGCGTGGCGTAGGAGGTGAAGTCGAATGTGAAAAAAAACAGGTAGGCTGAATCGGGCAAGCCAAAATGCTTCCGGGAATGGTGGCGGTTGATCTGTGGAGCGACGGCGATATGCACGGTCTTGACCGGTCGTGTGACCGATGTCCGGAAGGACGACGTGGAGAATGCGGACATGCTCCAGATTTCTTCGAAGCGATCAAGTTGCGTTGCCCAGTCCCTGGGATACTGCGGCAATTCCCAAGCCGGAAAGATGATGTTTCGCGCGTCAGAATTCAGGGGCCCGAGCTTGAGGAGGATCGCTTCCACCTCGTCGCCGTTGATGCAGTAGATATTGGTGCCCGGCCCGGGCTTGTCCACCATTCGTTTGCTGTAACGGGGCCAATGCGGGTAATAGCCGTGGCAGTCAACGATGTGAACGTCCCGGCCGGTGGCCAAGAGGGCGTCGATGACGGAGCGTGCGAGTTGGCCCACACCCGAGGGCGCAAACGGGTGTCCGATCACACATATGGTGGATTCCTTCACTCCGGCCTATTTCCCTGCCGCATTGAATAATGCATTCCGCGTGGCTTCAAGGTAAGCTGCGCCATAATACTGGTCCGGTTCCAGGAATGCGCCCTCTCCCCACTCATTCCATGCGTTAATAAATACCACTCGGTTGTCTCCCTGGTGGCGCCGTTTCGTTTCGACAATTGCCCATTCCAGCCAGGCCTGGTAATCCCCGGGGGTTGATCCCGAAAAAATCGTACTGCCTTTTTTGCGGCGCGGCGTATTGTCCCAACCGGGGCATACACTGAGGAAACGGTTCAGGTGGTCCCGCCGCAATCCGGTGTGATGCTCGATCATATCGCGATATCGATAGATGAAGGACTCGCGGTCCTGCTTGAGGTCGGGGCAACTGTTGCGGTAGGGAGTGCCGTGTGGCGGGAAACTTACGGCGAAGTCGAAGCCATACGTTTTCGGGTCAACCTCGATGTTGTCGCCGAACGATTCAGGAGCCGCGAGACAGATCTCACCGATACCTTCCCGTCTGCACACGTCGCGCCAAACTTCGGTGGTGCGCTGGATGTCCGGGAACAGCAACACGCGATAGATCAGCAGAAGCGGTCGACCGTCAATTTTGATGTACCGATCATCGCGCATAAAGCGGATCATATCCCGAATCACGGCTTCGTCATCTTCGAGTGTGTGTTCCTGTTGCATAAGCACTTCATGCTCTCTGCCATCCCAGCGCCGGGTCCAGTTCTCATTGGCCCAGCAGATGCAGAAGGGCATGTCGGGTTTTCCACTGGCGAGCATGCGTTCAAGCGGCAATTCAAGCAGGCGTTTGCCCTGAAACCAATAGTAGTAATAGCAGAATCCGTGAATGCCGAATTGTTTGGCCATTTCGGCCTGTTGCGTCATGACTTCGGGAACGCGTAGATCGTAGAATCCCAATTCGGCCGGTAGTCGAGGTTGCAGGTGTCCCGCGTAGACGGGTGTGGCGGCTACCACGTTTCGCCATTCGGTGAAGCTGGAACCCCACCACAGATCGTTTTCTGGGATGGGATGAAATTGCGGCAAGTAGAAAGCGATGAGTCTGGGGATGGATGCCTGATCAAGTGTGTCATGCCATTTGTCGAGCAGGGTGATCCGGTTTTTTGTACAGGCCTCGATTTTGGAGAATGTGCCGGCTTGGTCATACGACGTGCTTACATGGTGAACGACAACGGCTTCCGGTTGGTAGTAGACGTGGTATCCGGCGCGGCGCGCTTTCAGGCACAAGTCTACATCTTCATAATAGGCCGGGGCGTAATCGTCGGAGAAGCGGCCCCATTCGGCAAAATGTTTGGCGGATACCATCAGGCAAGCCCCGGAACAATAATCCACCGCACGGATTACGTTGTATTTAGGGAGATCCGGATCTTCGTTCAATCCCACCATTTCGACGGTACCGTCGCGTCGTATGCGGCCTCCGGCTTCTTGAAGATGACCGCTGGGGAAGAGGAACTTGGGGCCGACGATGCCAGCATCGGGTCGCTCGTGAAACAGGCGCAACATGGCCGCGATTGCACCGGGCATGAGTTGGGTATCGTTGTTCAGGAAGAGCAGGTACTCCCCTCGCGCGACTTCGCTGGCGCGATTGCAATTTTCCTGAAACCCGGCCTGTTGCTCCCGGCGCAAATAGCGGAGGCCTTTTATCCTAGGGAGGATGTCGTTCGTTTGGTCCGAGGATCCTCCATCGGCAACGATCACCTCGAGCGCAACACCCTCTTGATGTGTCTTCTGAATGGATAACAGGCATTCCAGGGTGAATTTTACCTGATTATGGACCGGGATGATAATCGATAGGACTGGGTTTGTGACTTCGGCAAACGCACATGTGTCGGCCTCCCATGCCATGGAATCGTCGTCTATGTGAATGATGGCAAGCGGTTCGGATGGGGTATACGTGGGGGGAATTGATACTTTCTTGCTGACGGCTTCGTAACCAGCCCACCACTGTTCAGGGCCTGGTGGCGAGTCCGGAGATTCGGGCATCACTTCGGCGGACTGCGGGGAAATATTTCCGGTTGCCAGGATATCCGGGGCTGATGGCAGGAGGGGCGGTGACGCTTCGGCTGCGGGGGGCGGTTGTTGGGCCTTGGATCGTTGGCGGTCATTCATGATGGGTGCACGCAACCGATCGACCGAGTCCGCCAGCCAGCGCAGCGGCCACGTCCAGCGCCATGAGCGTGATCGTAGCATCAGTGCGATCATCCGGCTCACCTCGCTGTACTCTTGCTGTGCCATGGCCAGAGTGGCGATTTGTGCATCCCGCTGGCTGATCGCCGCGTGCAGGTCGTTTAGCTGCTCATCCTTATGCACCAGATGCGCGTTTTGTTCCCGGATCTGGGCGTGTAATTCGGTCAATTGCTTGTCACGCGCACTGACCTGTTTGAACAGGCTTTCCATGCAGGCGTCACGTTGACTCACGGACGTCTGAAGGCTGTTAAGATGTTGGTCCTTAGCGTTCAACGTCGCGCTTTGGTGAGCGATGTGTGATCGCAGAGCGTCGACCTCTGTTGTGCGGGCGGCCAATGCCAAGGTGTCTATGTAACGCGTTGATACCGCGGCGATATAATAGCTGTATCCCGGGTTGGCGGTCATGCCATCACGCAAGCGTCTCATATCCGGATGGATGAAGTCCGGAGCGGTTTGCAGAACGCCCAGACCATACGAGTGCGCAAACTCGAGATGAGCGGGATACATCGATTTTAATTCATTCCAAAATCGCCAGACACCAAACCCCTTGATGCAGGCAAAAATATCATGGAACAGCACGATGCCCTGCGGATGCAATTTGGGCAGCCAGCTTTCAAAATCGTGCTTCACCGCTTCGTAGGTGTGCAAGCCGTCGATATGCAGCACATCAATAGAGCCGTCCTCAAAATGTGACCGCGCTTCGTCGAACGTCATGCGCAGGAGAGTGGAGAAGGCATGGTAATGCTTTTGCTGATGGTCCCGCACGGCGTTATAGGTCGACTCGTCATAATGCCCGGTATGCTCGTCGCCCTTCCAGGTGTCTACCGCAAAACAGCGTGTAGGCAGTCCGTCCTCCTGAACCGCCTGGCAAAAGGCAAAAAAGGAATTGCCGGTATGGGTGCCCAATTCAACCAGCAAGCCCGGCTTTAAGGTTTTGACAAGCCAAACGGCAAAGGGGAGGTGTCCGCACCATGCGTCGGGTTGCTTGAGTGAAAGGGGTTCTAACCGGGCTGCGTCCAAGAGGCGCACATCAAACTCGTCTGACGGTGTTGTCATGTGGAAATAGGGTAGGGGAAGAAGCGGCGCATGATTAAGGGTGTGGTCATGCGGTGTGATATCCTGTGCGTGCTGATTTCCCGGTATGAATACTTTGAGCGTGTAAGAGACATTCGTATGGCAGGTTGGCAAACCAATCCTTGTGCGTCAAGGGGCGCATCACCCAGGACATTTGCAAGTTTTACGGGCGTTGTTTCCTCAACATGGGGATTGTATTGCAAACACAACCATTGACCCACTCCTCAGATCATGGTAGTTCTTTCCTTTTGCACCGGAAATGTCGGGGCGTGGCTCAGCCTGGTAGAGCGCTTGCTTGGGGTGCAAGAGGTCGCTGGTTCAAATCCAGTCGCTCCGACCATTTTAGATTTCCGGGGCATTTCGCGCCGGTCGCGGCGGCGATATCCGAACCTGGTTCCAGAGTCACGCTGTATCTGTGAAGCGGTAGCGTGTCCGGCATCCTGTTCTTCCAACGTCTGGACAGGCAGGGGCGCAGGGCTTCCAACGTATGGACGGATACCAGCCCGCCCACCCGGCAGGCCGCCCGCCAGCGCTTCGCGCAGTCATGCGTCTTGCTCCTACCCGCACCCGCCGCGCAAGCAAGGCTGTCACGGCGGCTGCTTCCCGCGTGCGCCGCACCTGTCACGGGCCGTGCTTCGTCCTCGCTGCGCTCGGGCACGTCCCGCGCCATGTGCTCCGTGGTCGGCGATGTCGAACGCCCTCGACACGGCAACGCGCTTCCCATCCTCGCGGCTCCGCCGCTCGCCCGATCCCCGATGCCGACGCCCGCCTCCGGGCTATGTCACAGAACTTGCGGAGCCAAGTTCTGTGCCAAGCCCTCCGGCTCGTCACCCGCGCGACCGTGGTTCACAGTGGGACGCTCCTTGCCCGCTTCCCAAGGCCATGAACCGCGCCAGCAGAGCTGTCACGGTTCATGCTCACCCTCCGGCCGTGTCATGCTCTCTGCGAACCTCATCGGTGATGACAACGCTCATCCCCGAATCCGGCACAGAGCACGCCACGGCCTCCGGGGCGGAGTGGCTTCGCCACTTCAACGCTTCGCTCTTGTTGTACCCCGCCGCCGTCCCCGGCGGCCCCGACAAAGACCACGCCAGCAAAGCTGTCATGGTCTTTGCTTCATGCCCGGCGCTCACGCGCCTTCCATGCGGCACACGCACCGCGTCAACGCTTGCCGCAGGCTTGTGTGCCGGGCCGTCCTGACGGCCTCCGTGGTGTCGAGCATCCGGCGTCGCACGCCGGGAAGCTCGACTTCTTCCTGTCTTCAACAGCCCCCCACAAGCTCTTTCCAGCAGCAACACATCCCGCCTTCGTGCGTAGCACGAAGGCGGAACGCCGCCATCCGGCGGCCTGCACGACTTCTCCGGCTCGACGAAATACTCGCGGGAATCTATACGTAGTACTTAAAATTCGGGAGGAAGTAGTCGGCTGCTCGATTGGCCACAAGGATTTCGCCGACGGCATCAGAGAAATGCACGGTAACAGGCTGCGACTCACCCACCTTGCAGGTGTTGTAGTTCAGTTTGGTAAGACGAAGAATGTCTTCGGCCACCAGTCGAATGTCCGCATCGCCATGTTGGATCTCGATGGCCAGCGGCTCGGGCACATTGCTTCCGTCATATGTTCTGAGCACCGGCTTGAAACCAGAGGCCCAGAGATACGCTCTGCGGTTAGAAAGCTTCCAGAACGCTCCGCGTACGACAGGACGAGATCCGGGCCGGTAGCCGCGAAGACCAATGCGGTCCGGCGCAACGCGTATGCCGACGATGGTAGCGCCTGCCGGGCATGCCTCCGTATATCCGGCCCATTCCTCGTCATCAATGGTCGATCGGGAGTGGAGAAAGACTTCTTGAAGAGGCTTCCCATGCTGTTCGGCATATGTATCCAGCACACCGGCAAGAAGGCGGCGCGCTGCATCCCGCGTCAAATGACACTGCTTGTCGTACGGGGAATACCAACTCCCATAGTCCCCCAAAAAGACAACCCCGTCGCCATCATCAAGAAACATCTGGGCCGCACTGCAAGCCGTCCGCCCGGATTCACTCGTGCGTTTAAATGCTATGCCGACATAGCAAACACCTGGCCGCGCACTTGGAAGCTTCCAAGGCTTGCCGCCGCCCTTGTAGAGCAGCGCTGTTGACAGATTCCATGCCCTATCCGATAGAGGTGTCAACTGCCGCTTCCCAAACTCATTTTCGTCTGACAATCTCAGTGTCGTATCGCGCACGATCTGGATCGGTTTTCGGTGTTCCATGCTGCGCGCCTTGATCTGGCGGCGGAAATCAAGGGAATACTCATATTGCTCAGGGTCATAGGCATCGAACAGGTCGCGGTGTTGCCTCCGCGTGTGCAGCTCCTTTGCGGATAGGCGCTTTCCTACTCCGGCCGTTACGCGTGAAAGGGGCCGACAGTTCAGATAGACAATCTCGGGAACGACACATACGACAACGTCGACGGGGTCGTCCTTTCGTGCAATCGCGGCGATGCCGTCGAGATAGACGTTCACCACGTCGAAGACTCGTTTGTGATCATCGCCCTGGTTCACGGCGGCAAGAAGACGTTGCTCGTCAACGGATTCATTGCAGGCCGACAAGGCTGTAAAGCGCGCGTGCGTTGCCTCCTCGAACCCCGGGTAGTGCGGCCACAAAACCTCATCCATCTGCGGCGGGGAGAAGATGGGACGCTCGAGCAGCGCCGCGAGGCCCTGAAACGTCTGGATGCCTTTTTCGGTTCCCACAAGCGCATAGTTCAGGTCGCGCGGCATCTCAATGCCCCTGCTACTGTAGGGACCAAACAGCGACAGCCCTGTACGTGGATGCTCGATGCACTGTCCCTCAGCAAACTGAAGGACCGGCTCGTCGAGCAGTTCCATGCTTTGCGGGACATCACTCATCAGTATCCTCCAAAGGTTCGTCGCCGTAGAAGTCCACTGCTGGAGGTCCCGTCAGAATATCTTCGTTCAAAGATCTATCAGAGGAAATGCGCAGAAGAGCTCCCCTCGAAAGTTCCGGTGCTTCTGAATCACTGAGGCCCTTGAGAAGGAGGCTTTCAAACGCGAGAAGGCGCTTTCTCCATTTGTCATTCCACCAACGTTTTGTCACCCGCTTCACGCGCGGGCCCACTCTGCGGCCTGTAATGATTTTACCGTGTTCGTCGAAAACCAGGACGCCGGGGCGCAACTGAACCACGAAGGAAAAGGGGGGAACAAAACGCACTCGTGTCTTCAACGAAGGCCGGTAAACAACCGTTTCGGGTGGCTCGCCTTGGCGGGATATATGGATCATTCCAGATGTGCGAATATACGTGTTCTGCCCATCGGTATCAGTGAACCGGCAGATTTCGTCGTCGCCTATCTTGTTGGGCATGCAGTACGACTTTTCCCGGAAGGAAAAGGTGCATCCAGCCCTTAGTAAGGCGCAATGAATGGTTCTCGACAGCAAGCATGAAACTACGTCGTGCGTCGGCCACCTGTCGATTTTCTCGCATCCTGGCCAGTGGAATGCCCTCTTTGTCTTGCGTACGAGCCCCCGCAGTTCGTGAGGAGGGCCAACGAAGCTGGCCTTCCTCCCGGATTCAAGGAGATAGCATGGCCACGTATCATGGGACGCCTTTTCTTGTTCCGTGGACAGCTCCCCAGTGTCGTAAACCTTAATGCTCTGCGGCAACTTCTCGAAGACAAGCCAGTTCGTCACGAGTTCTTCAGGCGTGTCGGACAGCAACTCCTCGCCGGTATCCAGTTCGGCCTTTGCAATTGCAGGATTGCCTTCATGGATACGAGGTGCATCAATCGAACGAAGCTTCTTCAGCAACCGCCGGAATCCCTCAGCCCAACCATCCATGAAGGGCAGATACGAGATATCCGACATAGTCCAGTCCGGCTGCACACCATCCAGGTTCAGCGTAATGAGAAAATCCTCGATACCACGCGCCTTGGATAGTTGCAGAGCCAAGGTGCGCTCTTTGCGCGGGTTGGGCTTGCTACTGGAGGCATGCGAGAGCAGCCCCAGCACACGGAATGACTTTTCCCGAATCGCTACATCTACTTCCTTGACCCAGGACTCTCCGCCCAGAATCTTGATCTGGTCAATCCAGACGCCGTATCCATGGAATGCGAGCTTGCGTGCGAGCCACTTCGCGAACACCGCATCCTCATAGGCATAGCTGATGAAGAGAAGCGGCCCGGATGGGCTGCTTCTTAGCCCCGGATCCGCGTTGCTCTGTTCTTCGGGCTTTGGCATCTTCTCGACCTGTTGTGGCGATTCCTTCGACTTCCTCACCGCTTCGTTATCTTTGGTCCAACGTAGACGATCGGGATTCCCTGAGCAAAGTCAGGCTTCGGCCAACCAAAGTGAATTCTGTATTGATCGCCCATTTTTGCCTTCCCATGCCATGGGAAGAGCTTCCGCTCTCCACGGATGGGGCACTCGAACGTCAAGCCCGTTTTGAAAGTACGTTTCTCATCATCGCTTGAATCCGTGAAAAGAGCCTTCTCTCCAACGAAATACTGTTCCCTGAGTGTTTCGCCGTCATGGCTCAGCGCACCAGTAGTTCCCTCGATTTCATTACTTATGCGGTTGAGAACATCCAGAAGCTCTATGATTCGATCACGCAGGCCTACAGAAAAAGGTGAACGCAGGATTGGGTCAAAGGCGTCAGCGGTAAACACCAGCGCCGAAAACCGATTCACAGCGTATCCCCTCAAGTCCTCCCAGCTACTTACGCTTATGGCATTGCCAAGAAACCGGCGCAACGGTGGTTTGTCCCAGTGGTTTGGCAATTCGCAGGTTGCCGCAGTGCTCTCGTCCTCACGTATACCTGCGATGACCGGCGTGTACGTGAAATCTGATGGTGTGGCACTGAGCAAGCCAACGGTTTGTTGCTGATAAAGCATGCGCGCCGCGCACTCGGCGACAGCGGAATCTGTGACGAGCGTTTCCTGTCTGTCTTGTTCCGTGAAATACCAATCGCCCGCATCGTGCAAGCGCGCGGTATCCCAATAAGGGCCATGCTTGTCGATCCATGACAGCACAAGGCGTCTTGTATCGGGATTTGGATGTCGGAGCACAGAATCACGCAATGAGACTTCACCGATCGCCTCCCTATCTCCAAGAACGACACGAGAGCAAAAGCACTCAACCGAATGCTCTCGGCAGACTTCGTGGAGAGATCGCAAGCGTCTGACCGCTTCGATCACCTCGTCGGGTGAGGAGAATTGCCCATGAAATGAGTAGTCATTGACGAAAAGCGCTGTGGACATGACTACTCCCATTCAGCTAAACGAGCGAGATCGAGTTCGTATTGATCAAAGAAGCCCTTGGGCCATTGATCGAGGGCCCCCTCGGAATCGATTCTGATCGTGCTATGAGTGTGGGCATCGCCATCTGGTGTAGCCGCGCTGAAGTAGTGAAGGAGCACAGAGTCAGCAGCAATTTCTTTTTCCTTCACTGCCTTTCGTGCTCCGTTAATGAAATGATCATTATGTGTCTCAATCATGATTTGCACCCCCGTGGCGGCGACTTTTGCTAGGAATCTGGCAATCTCGCTCTGACATGACGGGTGCAGATGCGCTTCAGGGCTGTCGATCATGAGAAGTTGCCCAGGTGCGCGGCTCAACGCCGCCGCAACGACCGGCAACACGTAGTATGGCCCGTAACCGACGTTTGCAGGCATGTGGAACTCACCGGACAGGTCCGTACGAATCCGCAAGACCATCACATCCATTGCGCTATCTACCGGCTGAATCTCCATGGCAAAACCAGGGAAGAAATGCCGCATCCATGCCTCAACCTGCCGCGGAAGCGTCGGAGGCACATTTTCGATCCGAAGATTATCGGATACATGCATTTGATCGTTGAGATAAATCAGCGGTACCGCGCCCTCTCCCTGGGTTCCTATACGGTTCTCGAAATCACTTTCGACCGGAGAAGGCAAATCGGCCGGATCTCGCCGGAGAATCGTCAATAACTCCATGCCGCGCAGGAATGTGACGATCGAATTGTCCTCGTCTTCAACGTGCGAAATATCCGAGACCTTTTCTTGGGCGCCGTCCAGACTGCGACTAGCACACTCCTTTAATGCGGCTTTCGTGTCCCGCCTGTCGCCTCCAAAACACCAGGAAACCTCTAATGTTCCATCACGAAGCGTGATCTCAAACGTTTGGTGATCCGTCGTTTGGTTTTGGATATCCCCAACCGTTCCCAGGCGAACGAGATCTCCATTGAGAAGCAGTTCGCCACGCGACGAACGGCCGCCCTCCCGAATGCTCTGCCCCAGCAGAGCCAATGCGTGAAACACCGACGACTTCCCGGCTGAATTCAGACCGGTTAAAATCGTGAAGGGTGCCAACGGCAGATCGAGTGCGGCATGGCATTTAAAGTCCCGAAGAGACAAGAATGTCAGACTCATTGTAGCACCTCCTTCAGCATCTTCTCCGTGCGTTCGAAGCGAAGCGCGACCTTCTTGACGCTGTTTGTGGCGATGGAAATGGCATCGAAGAAGTCGGCATCTTCGGCAAGTTGAGCAAGGCCATTGCGGATGGCTTCATCATGCCTGGGTTGAACCTGTTCGCCGTACCTGGCAAACAAAACGGATAACACATCGAAGAGTGCCACATTGATTACGCTTCTCCGCTCGCCTTCCTTTGTGGGCTTTCGAAAAGCATTCCGGCCAAAGATACGTTTCCCGGCCTCCATGCTGGTCTTGAAACGTTCAGACATTTCATTCCAGTACGCTTCATCCACATTTTGTTTATCCTTCAACACATCGCGAAGGAAATTGTCCATGTTGCCGCTGTATCCTTTAAGTCCACGATCGTAAAAGGCGAGAAATCGGTTGATACATTCGCGGTCGCGCATGGTTTTCCAGTTCAGGCCACCATCCGTGGCGGATTTGAACGCTTCCGATTTTGCCATACGGGCAAGCCAGCGTGTTGCATCGCCAAGATAGAGACAATTCCGCATTTGTTGCTTTGTCAGCGGCTGTCCACTGTTGACACGCTCGAAGATATCCAGCTTCGCCTGCTCAGGAACTTGGCTGTCGATGAGGTAAAGTGTGAAGCTGGTATCTTCGACCCGGTTCCGGAGCTTCGGACTAAGATCATCAAAGCGCTTCCCGTTGAGTATCTTCGCGTATTCCAGCCCGTTCAATCGTAGCTTGTTGTTTATAAACCGATGAAACGTCGAAAGGCGCTGCAACCCGTCAACAACAACAATTTCCCCTTCTGCCGTTTCCGCCAGATAGAAAACCGGCAAAGGAATACGCATGATAGCGGATTCGATAAGCTTACATTGCTTTTCTTCATCCCAGATGAAGTCACGTTGGAACTCCGGATCGAGAATATAGACCTTCTTGTCGATACGTCGGCACACTTCAAATGCCGAACGCTTATCCGTTCTGATCATCAGACTGTCGATAGGATAATCGCCTAATTCGACAGGTTCATCCTCATCCAAGCCTTCCGGCTCCTGCACATCTGGTTCAGGCGGTGCTGTTGTTTGCACCTTCTCTTCTTCAGTTGTCATAAATTTCTCCATTTCCGTTAATCATTCTCCTACACTGCGACAATCCCTTCCGCCATCAACTCCGCCTGTCGGATCACCAGTTGCGTTGCGCTCTCCTGAGCATCCGGCGGGTATCCGTACTTCGTGAGCAGGCGGCGGATTGTCCGTCGCATATCGGCGCGAACCGTCTCGCGCTGCGTCCAGTCTAGCGAAGCCTTGGACTTGATCCGGTCAGCCAGTTCCCTGGCAATCATTTTCAATGTGTCATCCTGCATAACGTCACGGGCCGACTCGTTATCGGCAAGCGCGTCATAGAAGGCCACCTCGTCTTCCCTGAGCCCGGAAGCCTCGCCCCGCTCGACCGCTTCCCGAATGGTTTTGGCCAGGCCGATGAGTTCTTCGATCACCTGGGCGGTCGTGATGGCGCGGTTCGTGTAGCGTGTCAGGGTGGCCTCAAGTGATTCCCGGAAGCTGCGCGACTGCACTATATTCACGCGTTCGCGGCTGCGAATCTGGTCATTGAGCAGTTTGCGCAAGGTTTCCAAGGCAAGGTTCCTGTGGGGCAGTGCGGCCATGCGCTCCAGAAAATCGTCGGAAAGAATACCGACATTCGGGTCGGGCAAACCGGCGGCCTGGAATAAGTCAATCACGCCATCGGACGCGATTGCCCCCGAAATCACCTGACGCACCGCCGCGCGCACATCCGTGGCGGGTGGAGGACCGTCATCCATCAGGCGCTTGCGGATGGCCGCGCGAATGGACTGGAAGTAGGCAAGATCGTCCCGGATTGCTTCTGTCTCGGGCCGTGGCACGGACAGCGCAAACGCCTTGGACAGCGCCGCAACCATCGTCATGAACCGTCGTTTGCCGTCTTCCTGCTCAAACACGTAGTCCGCCCCGGCCGTAACCGCCTGGAGCTGGTCTGCTTCGACATGGGTAAAGAATCCGGTGTAATCGAAACCGTTGAAAAAGTCGCGGAGCGCTTCGAACTCCCGCTCCATCAGAGGCACGGCCTCATCCTGGATGTTTTCGACGGGATTTCCCTCGCCGCCGGCCTGGGTATAGGTTTGCACGGCGTCGCGAAGCTGATCGGCAATGCCCAGGAAATCGACAACCACCCCTCCGGGCTTTTCGCCGAATACCCGGTTCACGCGGGCAATGGCCTGCATCAGCGAATGCCCTGCCAGTGGTTTGTCGAGATACATTGTGTGCAGCGGTGGACAGTCGAAGCCGGTCAGCCACATATCGCACACAATCACAAGCCGCAGATCATTCGCAGGGTCCTTGAAGCGGCGGGCCAAGCCCTCCCGGCGGGCCTTTGTTCTGCCGTGATACCGAATCGGGCCGATGAGCGGCTCAATGCGCTTTTGGTAGGCCTCGTTGCTCTCCCCCTTGCGCGGGGAAGGAATCGCCCCATCCATCACCACCTTGACGAATCCGGCATCGTCTTCGTCTGCATGCCAATCCGGCCGCAAGTTGACGATCCGGTCGTAGAGCTTCATGCAGATGTCGCGGCTCATGCCGACGACCATCGCCTTGCCCTCGATCACCTCGCGTCGTTTCTCCAAGTGCTCCACGATCTCCGAAGCCACAAGATCAAGCCTCCGGTCTGAGCCGACCAACTCTTCCAGAGCAACATCGAAGTACAGCGGGGGCTCCGTCCCGGCGCGTGAGGCCTCGAATGCCGCTTCCAGTTCGGCTTCCGCCTCACGCACACCCTGTTCGTCGGGATGCAGGGAAACCAGCCGCATCTCGTAGTAGATGGGCACCGTGGCGTTGTCGTGGATCGCCTGCCGAATGTCGTAGATGTCGGCATACTCGCCGAAGACCGCCGGTGTGCTGCGGTCATCCCGTTCCAACGGCGTTCCGGTAAATCCGACGAAGGTCGCGTTCGGTAACGCCTCTCGCATCCACCGTGCGCCGCCTTCGAGAAATCCGTACTGGCTCCGATGAGCCTCGTCCGCCATCACGACGATGTTGGCGCGCTCGCTCACCGGCCCGCCCCGCTCCTCGAACTTCTGAATCGTCGTGAATACCACGCCACCCGAAGCGCGATTCAGCCGGGCCGTCAGATCTTCGCGACTCTCGGCCTGCTCGGGTTCCTGCCGGAGTAAGGCCCGCCCTGCCGCGAAGGTGCCAAAGAGCTGACCGTCGAGATCGTTTCGATCCGTTACTACGACAATAGCCGGGTTTGCCAGTTGCTCGTCGCCAATGAGCGACCCGGCCAGCATCAGCATGGTCAGACTCTTACCGGAGCCCTGAGTATGCCAGATCACGCCGCCTCGCCCGTCACCCTCACCGACCGGGGCCTTCAGTGCGGCTTTGACGGAAGCGCGCGTTTCGCGCATCGCCCGGAACTGATGATACCCCGCCACCTTCTTGATGATCTCGCCGGAACGGTCATCCTCCTCGAAGGTCACGCAATGGCGCAGATAGTCGAGCAGTCTGGGCGGATCGAACAGGCCTTTGATCAAGACTTCAAGCGACGGTTTGCCCGGCTCCTGACAGTCTTCGACGGACCGCCAGGGCGAGAACCGATCCCATCCCGCCGTCAACGAGCCGACGCGCGTCGTGTCCCCGTCGCTGATGACGAGTAGCTCGTTATAGAGGAACAACGGCGGGATATTCTGCTTGTAGTCCTGAAGCTGCCGAAACGCCTTCCAGATATCCGCCTGCTCATCGGTTGGGTCCTTGAGTTCCAGCACCACCACTGGCAGGCCGTTGAGGAACACAACCACATCCGCCCGGCGTGTGGGGTTGTATTTCACGGTGAACTGATTCACGACGAGCAGGTCATTTCGCTCGGGGCGTGCGAAATCTACCACCCATGCCTTATCCCCGCGCGTCTCTCCGTCCTTCGTGCGATACTCCACGTCGATGCCGTCCGTCAGAATGCTATGAAACCAGCGGTTGTTCTGTTCGAGTGTCGGTTCAGGCGGACGGGTCACCACGCGCACCGCCTGTTCAATGGCATCTTCCGGCAGGTGCTCATTGATCTTGCGCATGGCCGCGCGAAGGCGCGACTCAAGCACAACGTCCTCATACCGCGCTCGTAGCGGGGTGTCTGCTCCGGGCGACACCTCCGCGCCACGCGCAATGTCCCACCCAAGAGACTCGAACCATCCCAAGGCGGCTTGCTCTACAGCATTCTCGTTCATGCTGGGTCCTCCTGGGGTTCGGCTGCGGCAGCCTCCGCTTCTTGATCCTGCTTGAATTGGATGAGCGCCGCCCGGTAGGCAAGAAAGTCCGTTCGGAACAGTGCCTCACTGGCGGTCAACTCAACTTCCAGCACTTCAAACGGCCCGAAGACGTTGTCGACAAACTCATCGAAGTCAGAATGATCCCCGTACCGGAAACGCTCCAAAGGATCGTGTTTCGCGGAAGTAAGATGTGTTTTGAAAAGGAGCCCCACGACTGCATCGGTCGCGCGTGCGAGAATCTCTGCATACCGCGCGTCGAGCAGTGGCGAATAGGCATCCGCCCCGTGAGCGGCCGAACCATGAGCGTTCCTGATTTCAACGACACCCTGAACAACCTGATTCAGCCCCCGGATCAATGATTCCGCCCCGCTTCGAAGCCGGGCATCGACGCCCCCGTCACCATCAGGGCCCAGGTTGAGAAATTTCAGTGCCTCCGAAACGAGCTTCGGGGCTTCCCATGTGTCGTCGATGGCAACCTTGCGGTCCGTAAGGATAGTCTTGCAGGTTGTCTCAATGATCGTCCGGCAGAATGAGACCACTACACCCGGCCGGTCGGGCATAGCCTCCTCCAGCGCCTCGACCTGCTCGCGGATGCGTAGAGACTCCGGGTGCGTTTCGAGAAGTTCTCTGCATGCAGGCAGAAGAATGACTGCTCCTTTGGTGCTATCCGCCATGCAATTCGTCTCCCTCCTCGCGCACCGGGATTGCACCCGACATCAGCCTCGGCAGGAGAGTGTCGCGCACATCTGCCAGGGCGATAGACTCCCGTTCGTTCGTGAGACAGCGATTAAAAAGTGGGGCCATAGCAACTTCGCACTGTTGCAGCAGTTCTTCGGGCGGACGACAAATTAACAATCGCTTCATGTCTGCTACGGTGACATGCCCAAGGCCTGTAGTTTGCTTGTTGCTAGCAATGTAAACGAGCCTGTCGCGTAGAAGCTTCAAAGTGTAGTAGACGAAATGCCTCTGCTCTTCAGACTGCGTGATGACTTTAAAGATGTGTTGGTTAAGCAGCCCCCTGCCTCGCATCCAAATGAACACGGCCAATGAAGTTTCAGGACTGCCCGACCACGAGTAGAGCATGTCGCCAGAGTCGATACACCGTTTATCGTCTAGGACTCGGGCTGAATACTTGGTCTGTTCTGTGATGCCGTTCTTGAGCTCCGCTATCTTGATGACGGGCAACCCGGACGCTGAATCGCAAAAATCACGTCCCTTGAAAGCTGCACCGTTGACGAACTGGGCGACGTCGTAAAGCGGAACCACCTCCCATCCTTGCGGGATCAAACCAATTTCGCTCTCCACGAGCCGGTCAGCTATGCCGTCGAAGACGGCTTCGGGCATCGCGGGGAATCCGGCTTCGCCCTGAGCCTTCGCCTTTACCGGCTCAAAATCAACAAACCATGCCTTGAAGATGGCAAGGGCCATCTCATCAAGCGCTACATTTGCCCGACGATTCTGGTCGATTTTGCCATCAAGAGAGCCAAGAGTTTCTGCAATCTGTTCTTGTTCGCGAGGGGGGGGCACCGGGAAGGACATTTCCCGGAGATGTGATGGTCCGAAGTGCTTCAGGACGCTACCGGCAGCAGATGCCAACGCCTGGTCTTGAAACATGCTAGATGTGAGGAAGTAGCGGATGAATCCCGGAGAAACATCCTCTCGTGCCGGACGCATTCTGATGATTCCAGTATATGGGATCGCTCCTGCGCTATCTGCGGTGACAATGCTGACCCGGCCGAGTGTGCCGCTAGTGCTCACGAGCAGATCACCTTCTTCCACACGAAAGTGATCCCATCGAGCAGCCACCATATTGGGATCAAGGAAATTGCAGCCAGTAAGATCGACAAACGGCGTTTCAATGTTCCTCAATCGAATCAGCGGAACACCTTCCGTCCGAAAATCTTTGGCTAGGATGCCTGGCCCTTCGCGGAAATCGACTGCTTCCTCGAAAGGGACTACTTGCCACGATACGGGGATCGACGAGAAGAGGTCCTTATAGAGAGCTTCATGCGCCATGCCCGATCCTCTCAAGATTCGCGAGGATCCGCTCCTCCAATTGATCACCTTCCGCAAAACACTCCCGAATCTCGATCTTCAGCCTTTGCATCTTGTCATCGAAGAGCTCACCATCCCCTTCTTTGACGGCTCTGCCAACGTACCGACCTGGAGCAAGCACGTGGCCGTGCCTCCGTATGTCTTCCAGTGTGGCCGACTTGCAGAACCCAATCACATCTTCGTATTGCCCTTCGTCCGGCTCGCCGCGCCAAGCATGGTAGGTTCTTACGATCTTGGCGATGTCACTATCGGGCGGGAGCGGGTATTCCTCCCGACCCGACAGGACTCTGAGCGTCCTGGTCTCCAGTTCGCCGAGTTGGCGGGCATCAATGAAAAGAGTCTGACCCTGGCGATTACGTCCACCATTCTTCAGGTTGTTTCCCGTCTTGTCTCGGGTGACAAACCAAAGGCAAACGGGGATGCCGGTCGTAAGAAAGAGCTGAGTCGGCATGGCGATGATGCAATCGACCAAGTCGGCTTCGATAATGGCCTGACGAATGTCCCCCTCGCCGCCGCTACCGGAGGACAGCGACCCATTGGCCATAACGAAACCAGCGATGCCTCCGCCATGCCCGTTCGGCGGAGCAAGGTGATGGATGAAGTGCTGAATCCATGCATAGTTGGCGTTGCCGACAGGCGGCACACCGTATTTCCAGCGGACATCATCCCGGAGAAGTTTCCCGGACCAATCGGAAATGTTGAAAGGCGGATTCGCGAGAATGTAGTCCGCCTTCAAATCCGGGTGAAGATCGCGGACAAAACTGTCTGCGGGCTGCTCGCCAAGGTTGGCTTCGATACCCCGGATGGCAAGATTCATGTGCGCCAGCCGCCAGGTGGTTGGGTTCGATTCCTGTCCGAAGATGGAAATGTCGCGCTGCGTCCCGCCGTGCTTCTGCACAAACTTTTCCGACTGCACGAACATGCCGCCGGAGCCGCAACACGGGTCATACACGCGACCCTCGTAGGGCTCGATCATCTCGACCAGAAGCCGAACCACGGAACGCGGCGTGAAGAACTCCCCACCCAGTTTGCCTTCGGCGGCGGCGAACTTCCCGAGGAAATACTCGTACACCCGTCCAAGAATGTCCTTCGCGCGCGCCTCGTCGGTCCCGATGGCAATGGAGGCGATTTGGTCGATCAAAGAGCCGAGGCGCTCCGGGGGAATCCCGCGCCGCGCGTAGTCGCGTGGCAGCTTGCCCTTGAGTTTGGCGTTGTCGCGTTCGATGGCATACATCGCGTCGTCGATCAGCCTCGCGATGTTCGGTTGCTTGCCTTGGTTCTGGATGTTCGACCACCGGGCCTCGGGCGGCACCCAAAACACGGCCTCCGCCGTGTACTCGTCGCGACTCTCCAGTAGCGTTTCCGCTTGCTTGCCCTCGATCCCGTCAGCCTTCAGTTCCTCCGCCAGTTTCGCCCGCCGCGCCTCGAAGGCATCGGAGATGTACTTCAGGAAGATCAGCCCGAGAACGACATGCTTGTACTCCGCCGCGTCGATGGACCCGCGCAGCTTATCCGCCGCCTGCCAAAGCTCCTCGGGATCAATCCCGAGTTCCCCGGCGGTAATGATCGCTTCCTCGTTCCCGTTGGCTTCTGGCATCGCTTTGTCCTCGTTCAAAATTCAGTCTGTCTTGTCGTCCGGATCCCGCGCCTTCCCGGCGCGAACCCACTCATTCACTTCCGACACCTGGAACTTCCAGAGTCGGCCCAGCTTGTGCGCAGGCATCCCTTTGTGCTGGATCCACCGGTACACAGTGTCACGGCTGACACCGAGATGGCCGACAATCTCGTCGAGGGACACCCAGGGCTCATTACTATTCATTCGCGAAACCTCTTGTCTCGACCCGTCAATTCAGGCATAGTGTCGCACATTATGGCATGAACCGACTGTCACTGGCAAAAAAAAAGTGCGCGAAAAGCGGAGGTCCATGGCTCCTATGGCTTCATCTATTGACATTGGAATAGTCACTGTAATCCCAGCGGAGATTCAGGCGACCTTCGCTGTGTTTGGTATAGATACGACGGCTGAACCCGAACGGCGCGGTGACTTGCAGTTCTGGCGGAGCAACATTGTCTCGCGGATTGACCACAGGGCCTTGAACGTAGCGCTGTCGTTTGTGGCTGGGACGGCGGGAAATGTCGAGGCCGCCATCACGGCAACACTGATGCTTCGCGCAGCTCGGCCTCGCTTGATGTGTTTGGTCGGCATAGCTGCGGGCGCGGAGGGGAAGACAAAGATCGGGGATGTTGTCGTGCCAGATACGGTACATGACGTGACCGTGACCGTTCGTAAAGGCGAAAAAACGCAACCGCGGAGAAGAAGCAGCGACATAGATGGAAGACTTCAGAACCTTCTCAAACTGCGTCCATTGACGACATCTTCCCTCCAGTCGAGGCTACGCCCTTCAGAGGCCCAACGGACTCAACTCAGCAAGGGCATTACAGCAGCAGGCTTGACCGAAAGCGATGTAGGACAAGAGCCTGCTGTTAAGGACGGGTCACTTGTGAGTGGAAACACGCTCGTGCGGGACAGCACGTATTTCCCGGATTTCCATGCATCAAGCGATGAACGTTGCCGTGCTGCGGAAATGGAGGCGGCCGGATTTGTCCGTGCATGCGCGATTGCTCGCTGCCCATGGTTCATTGCTCGGGGTATCTCTGACTTCGGTGACGAGAGAAAGGATGACTCATTTCAGGTATATGCAGCGCACAACGCCGCCGTGGTACTCCGGGAATTCCTTGAAGCTCACTGGCAAGTCGATGAGTTTCCTAGAGTCGGTGTAGATGAGGAAGCACTCCTAACAGACACTCTTGAGCAAAGCCTCAGCGATGCGTACGGGAGAGGCCAGGCCGCATACGTCGTGCAAATTGGCACGTTCCTGAGTCGTCCCCTCTGGCTATCCGGCAAGTTGGAGTTGCGCCGTCGAATTGGCGAACTGGTCGAAGATGCAGCCTCGACATGTGCAGATGACTTGGAACGTGCGCGTGCGCTCATAGATGACATCGGTTGGTCCTCAGTGGTACTGAAAGACTACGCCAGAGCCCGGAAGGTTATAGGCGATGGACTGCGTCTTGCAGGTGAAAAGAAGGATTGGTATCTCTGCGCCAAGGCCTGCAGGCACTTAGCATCCCTTGCACGTCAGACGAATGACATAGGGGAATGCGACGTCCGCCTGACGCAAGCGGAAGAGTTCGCAAAAAAGATTGCTGATGAAGCACGTCAGAGCGAAATGCTGACAAGCCTCCTCGTATCACGAGCAAAACTGTTGTCAGCGAAAGGTGAGCATTCTGAAGCCGTCGATCTTCTTGAAAATGCGCGGAGTCATTATCGGAGTCAGGGTGATGTTCTTCGAGAAGTAAAGGTCTTCCATCCGCTGGGTATGGCCCACATGGGTCTCGGAGATTCCAGCAGGGCAATTGCCGTGCTTTCCGAGGGATTCGACTTCGCCATACAGTGCGCTCGACAGAATGAAGCGCTGACGAACGCGGCAGAGCTGGCTAAGGTTCTATCGAATGCCGGTGAGAGGAAAGAAGCCGCCAATTGGGCAATCAAGGCAGTGCGCTTGTCTGTCGATTTAGGTGACTACCCCATTGATCCCAGTATAGTAAGTTTGGCAAGCAATCCACAGGTGGAGCCAGACGATGAGCGTTGAGGAGCGCATCGGCGTATTTGACATTGGCGGGACGAAGACTCGTTTCGCCATAGCATCCGACGAATCTGCAAAGGACCTTACGGGTGTGAAAACTCTGGCCACACCCTTTGACTATGGAGCCTTCATAGAGATGGCTCATAGCCTTGTTAGTGGCGCCGGCGCTCCAATGAAGGCGCTCGGCGTATCGTTCGGTGTTGGCATGAGGAACGGCGTCGTGGAGGCTGCAAGTAAGATGCCGGATTTCGTCGGCAGAAACATAGCAGAAGACCTGCGGTTGATAGTTAATGCTCCGGTGACGGTTCATCACGATTGCATATGCGTCCTTGCAGGTTTGGCTAGTGACATCAAGGACGGGGAAAGCATCGGCTACGTAACTGTGTCCACTGGAGTCGGTGCCGCAACGGTTACAAACGCAGATGGCGTGCAGTTCTTCCAGCGCCTGCGACTGGCTCATCATGTCGTGGATGCGCATTCGCAAGAGAGATGCAAATGTGGACGAACCGGCTGTCTCGCAGCTTTCATTGACTCGGCTCGCTGGCGTGAAAGGGGCGTGGATCTGACGGCTGTCACTGATGTCAGCTTCTGGAATGACTACGTTCAAGTGCTGGCTGTTGGGCTGGCCAATCTATGCCGCATGTTTGGGCTTTCGGAATTACACGTAGGCGGAGGCGTAACGCGCAATATGCATGTGCGGCCGCGATTGATCGAAGAGGTGAGCAGTCAACTGCCCGACGATGGGTACCCGCGGGCAAGAGTAGCAATTCTAGAAGACGAGGACCTTGCTCCTCTTCGGGGGGCTTGCCAAGCAACCGCTTTGAAGCGCGCTGTGTTCAGAGAATACTGAGATCACGAACAGGAGATATAATGAGTGAGATTATTACACCACCCATGCTGGACGAAGTAATTAGGGATTCAGCTAAGCTGGAGGGCTGCGTTACTGCCGATGAATGCGCCAAGCACGAGAAGAAGTACAGAGAGCTTCTTGAGATTGTGGATGATGACGGAAATGTGCTTGGCTCTGCCCCTCGAGGCTTGGCTCATCGCATCGGGCTTCGTCACACCGTCGTGTACTGCGTTGTCCGGAACTCTTCTGGTGACAAGTGGCTCCTCCAAACACGCGGGAGCGGACGGCTGGACATCAGCGTCGGCGGGCATGTGCAAGCGGACGAGAGTTCGTACAGCGATGCGCTCGCACGGGAGTTCTCTGAAGAACTTGGTCTAACCCCGGAAGTCGGCAAGTTTCAAAGCGTAGCAGTCTATCATCGTGATGCTGAGCTTCGGCCAGATAGACCGCTTGTTCGCAATCGTGAGCGGCGACATGTGTTCGCCTACAACATGACTGAGGATGAGGAAAAGAGTCTTCTGGCCCAATTCAAGGAACGGGAGGAACAGGAAGCCGTTCTTGGCTTCTCTTGGTTTACCGTCAAGGAGGTGGAGGAAGCTGTCCAAGCCGGAAAGTGCGCTGACGGTCTGGCCTCATCCATGCCACACCTTCTTGAAAACTGCTGACGGAGTGCGATCATTGACAGCCTACGATAATCTTACCCAACTTATCACCATCCGTCATTCAGAAGCGCGGAAAACGGAACGGCGTGTACATGGGGGACCCGGAACACCTTTGACGGACCGTGGGCGCACCGACACCGTAGATCTCGCTGCGCATCTGAGACGACGCAAGCTTGTGACCACGGACACACAGATATTCACAGGGCCAAGGCCACAGTCGCTTGAAACGGCCGAGATCTTGGGTCGGGAACTTAACATCGAAATATGTGCGTTGGATGCACTTCGCAATATCAGTATGGGGATTTTTGATGGGTTGACAGATGACGAAGCGAGGGCGCGCGATCCTGATGCAATGAAACGGCTTGAGTTGTGGCGCTCGGGTGACCTGCCTGTTGGCGATATAGAGATTCCTGGAGCTGAGGATTTGGCCCAATTCGTCACGCGCATTCACGAGGCACTGATAGAGATGACAGCAGCAACGAGGACACCTATTGTTATCGTCACTCGTTCCCTGGGCATTGCCTTGCACAATCTGGTTAGCTGCACATTTAATTGGGTTTTTGAGAACTACAAGCGAGTAAGGCTTGATCCTGGCTGTGTCAGTGTCTACCGGCGGGATGAAGGAGGCCGGATCACAGAAGTCGCACTAAACGGAACGGAATATCTCAAAGTCTCTAGAGATTTCGCAGATGACTGAATTCAGTAACGCTGTTGGAGGTGTACGCCTCGGTGAGCGCGGCCTGCATTTGGGGCACTATGTGGGCACATTTGCGGCGGCGGCGGCGCATCGGGAAGAGAGAGCCGTGTACTACGTGATCAAAGATACGGAACCGCTGCACTGGGAAGACGCCAAGCGAAAGCAGAGGTGGATAGAGGTTCTCGCCCGAGAAGCGGCCGCAATTGCACCGGATGTAATCAAGGTGAGATGCGTTCTTACCAGCGTCTTGATGCGGGCGGCATGGGCTGTCGCGGGGGCAATCTATGACCACGTGAATTACTCGGCCCTTGTGACAGCTCACTTTGCGAAGGCGGTGATACGAAGTGGACAATATACGGGAAGTATTCGCAACTTTTTGTTCCCGCTTGACGAAGCGATCATTCTGACTTTCCTGAGAACAGATTGCTTCTATAGCAATCGGGATAATGAGCGAATAGTGTTATTCACGCGAGACGTGCAGCATGTTCTTCAGAGAAGGTGTCCGGCGCTGAGAGAACTGCCATTAACGAAGTTGCGCCATTTCCCCGACCTTAGCTATCTTCCTGGTGCCGATCATCGCCGCATGCACACAGCTGGGAAGAACACTCTGTCGGTTATTTCTGACGACGGGGAAATCGAAAGATTCTGCCGGTCGGCATTCAGTCTTTCTAGATTCTTTGAGGAATTTCCAGATGAACTGGAGCGGTTCAAGAGGGACGGAAGTAGTAACTACATTCCAGGTGACCGATTCGCGCCTTTTGCATTGGTTCGAGTCTTGGAGGGACCTGCGCGGCTCTCGGAATTCAAGGAACTGTATTCAGCAAGAAGGAATGAGAGAGATCGCCTTTCTCAACGATTGGGGGAGATCGTCACACCGCGTCTCAAGGCGTGGCGAGAACGCGCCAATTGCGCGGCAGGGCGTGTATGGACGTACGACGAAGTAAAGGGAGAGTCCGAGAAGCTGGCGAGGAAAGCAAGTGAGGCATGGGGGTCGCGCGGCGGCTGAGGGTTTGGGTGTATAAAGTTGAGGCCGTCGTGCGCTACCTTGGCCGGTCCCAATCCGGGAACTGGGGAAAGGTCTTCGAAATGCTTACGGATACTTGTCGACCCCAGCGTGAGAAGAGACTGCGCGTCCGCAGCCGTGTATGCGGGTCGCTGGGCTCTTGCTTTGTACACGGTTTGCACGACTGATGACGGCAAGCACTGCGGGAAGACATTTGCGGCGAGAATGCGGCGGCTGAACATCGCGCGCGCTGAAAGAGGGGTCCGGGGAAACCTCCCCGGCCTTCTTTTGCAGGCGCTTCCCCGCGCGCGAGCCGCGCGCCGAGTCAAAAGCAACGGGCCCGCCGGGGACGGCGGCGGGGCTGGGGGGCTGGCGGCCCGTGTGCGCAGCTGTCCTGCGAAGCTCGAAGAGCGAAGCGGGAAGCAGACGGGATGACAAGCCGGGGTCTGGAAGCGCGGGCACTGAGAGCGTCGCATGAGCAACCCGCGTTGGCTGTGCCCGCGCAACCGGCAAGGCGCGTGGCCGAGCGCGTCAGCGGGGGAGACGCGCACGGCGTGGAGCGGAGCGCAGCAGCCGACGTGACAGCTTTGCTGGCGGGCGTCCTGCGGGGGGCCAGGGCGGGATAGTCCAGCCATCGGAGCGATTCTTCCAGCCGTTGGAAGTCCTACGGTCCTACCTTTCCAGACGTTGGAAGAACAGCATGCCCGGTCTTCCGATGGTCGGAAAACCGGGGCGGGAGCCCTTCCGACCAACGGAAGGGAGATACCGTACAGGCTACCGCCTCACCGACACAGCGTGACTCTGGAACCAGGTTCGGATATCAAGGAGGAGGCTCGACCATATTTCACGGGATGTCTTTTGACGACATCCGGCAAAGCGTATCAGCAGGCCGCTTTGAGGGCTGAGTCCACCGTTCCTGGATGGAGAAATGCGGGGGGAGCTGCCTCGTTCATTGACACCTCGGGCAGAGGTCGTTACCTTCACACCAGTGTTTAGAGCGAAGTCGGGAGATACCTTTGACCGCGAACGACGAATATATTGTGGAAATCCTGGAGGGGGTGGGGTTGATCACGGGCCAGCAAGGGCAAGCGGCCCTTGCGTGGGCGCGCGAGCATGACCGTCCGGTGATTGATGTGCTGGCTCAGCAGAATACGGCGACGAAGACGGATGTGCTGAAGGCGCTGGCGAACCAGTTCGGGATGGAATTTTTAACGTTGTCGGGTCTGGAGGTGGATCAGGAAGTGATCGACCTGGTTCCGGCGGATACGGCGCGACGGTTCAAGGTGGTGCCGGTGTACCGGAATGAAAACGCGGTGACGGTGGCGTTGAGCGATCCGCTGGATGTGGAGACTCTGGACAGTTTGCGGTATGTGCTGCACACGAGTGTGGAAGGGGTGGTGGCGCTTCCGGAGGAAATCGAGGCGGCGATCCATCGATTTTACGGGTCGAATGCGATCATGGATTCGCTGGGGGATGTGACGCAAAGCGATGTTCACAAGGGGCTGGACATTCCGAGCTTGGAAGGGGAGGACGAAGTTTCGGACTCGGATGCGCCGATCATCAAGCTGGTGAGTCTGATTATTTTGGAGGCGTTCCGGAGCCGGGCGTCGGACATTCATCTGGAGCCGCAGGAGAAGCAGTTCCGGGTGCGGTACCGGATCGACGGGGTTCTGCACGAGGTGGAAAGCCCGCCGAAGCGGCTGCAGTCGGCGATCGTGAGCCGGATCAAGATCATGTCGAACATGAGTATTGCGGAGAAGCGGATTCCGCAGGACGGCCGGATTCAGATCAATGTGATGGGGCGGGATTTGGACCTTCGGGTATCGTCGGTGCCGTCGAATCACGGGGAATCGATCGTGATGCGGATTTTGGACAAGGAGGGGTTGCAGCTCGGATTGCCGAAGCTGGGGTTTTTCTCGGACGACCAGCAGACGTTTGAGCGGTTGATCCAGCTTTCGGACGGGATTATTCTGGTGACGGGGCCGACGGGTTCGGGGAAGACGACAACGCTGTATTCGTGTTTGAACTACATCAACAAGCCGGACCGGAAAATCATTACGGTGGAAGATCCGGTGGAGTACCAGTTGGCGGGGATTAACCAGGTGCATGTGCGGTCGGATATCGGGCTGACGTTCAGCGCGGCGTTGCGGTCGATGCTGCGGCAGGCGCCGAACATCATCATGATCGGGGAAATTCGTGACTTGGAGACGGCGGAGATTGCGGTGAATGCGTCGCTGACCGGGCATCTGGTGTTCAGCACGCTTCACACGAACGATGCGCCGAGCGCGATTACGCGGTTGATCGATATCGGGGTGAAACCGTTTCTGGTGGCGTCGTCGACGCGGGCGATTATCGCCCAGCGGCTGGTTCGGAAGATTTGCGACAAATGCCGGGAATCGTACAAGCCGTCGGATCAGGAATTGCGGATGCTGGGGCCGATGTCGGAGCAGATTGCGACGACGGAGTTGATCCATGGCAAGGGGTGTCAGGCGTGTAACAATTCGGGGTACAAGGGGCGGATTGGGTTGTTTGAGATTTTTACGATCAATGACGAGGTGCGGCACATGATCTTCGAGCAGGTGTCGGCGTCGGAGTTGCGGACGAAGGCGCGGGAGCTGGGGATGCGCACGTTGCGGGAGGACGGGCTTCGGAAGGTGATTGCCGGCCAGACGACGTTGGCGGAAGTGTTCCGGGTAACCATGGGAGACGCAAACTGATGACGCTGAAAGCTTCGGATGTAAACATGCACGACCTACTCGACCTGGTGGTGGAGGAAGGGGCCTCGGACCTTCACATTACGACGAAGAGTCCGCCGGTGATCCGGCTGAATGGTTCGATGCAGCCGATCGATACGGAGCTACTGAAGCCGGAAGATACACAGCGGCTGATGGAGGAGATCACGGACGAGGAGCATCTGGCGAAGGTGAAGTCGGAAGGGGGGGCTGATTTCGGATTTAGCCATGGGGACAAGGCCCGGTTTCGGGTCAGCGCGTTTCACCAAAAGGGGGGGTATGCGCTGGTGTTGCGGCAGATCCCGCGAACCCTGTTGACGCTGGAGCAGATCGGGTTGCCGCACATGATCAAGGAACTGCTGCACAAGCCACGGGGGCTGATCCTGGTGACGGGTCCAACGGGGTCGGGGAAGACGACCACGCTGGCGAGCATGTTGAATATCATCAACGAGACGCGGGATTGCCATATCATTACTGTCGAAGATCCGATCGAGTATTATCATCCGCACAAGAAGAGCGTGGTAACGCAGCGTGAGGTGGGGGCGGATGTTCCGAGTTTCAAGGAGGCGCTGCGGCGGGCGTTGCGTCAGGACCCGGATGTGATTCTGGTGGGGGAAATGCGGGATCTGGAAACGATGGAAGCGGCAATTTCGGCGGCGGAAACGGGGCATCTGGTGTTCGCCACGCTGCACACGACGGGCGCGGCGCGGACGGTGGACCGGATCGTGGATGCATTCCCGACGAACCAGCAGGAACAGGTGCGGACGCAGCTTTCTTCGAGCATTGTGGCGGTCATTTCCCAGTTGCTGCTGGTGCGGCACGACAAGCCGGGACGGGTGGCAGCGTTCGAAATCATGATCGCCACGCCGTCGATCCGGGCGTTGATCCGGGAAGGGAAGACCTTCCGGATCACCTCGGACATTCAGACGGGAGCAAAGTGGGGGATGGTGACACTGGATGCGAATCTGGTGTCGCTGTATGAAAAAGGATTGATCAGTTACGAGTCGGTCATCACGAGCGCCCAGGATGTGGAGAGTGTGATGGCTAAATTGCAGGCGGAACCTTCCAAGCGCCGTTAGGACAAGCCATGGCGGATGTAGATTATAAAGATCCTTTGCTTCAGCAGTTGTACGAAGACGGGTTGATTTCGCCAGCTCAGGCGGAAGAGATCCTCGACGAGCACGAGCGGATGGGCAAGCCGGTGCGGGAATTGCTGATCGATATGGACGTGTTGAGCGAGGACGCGCTGATGGAGGTGCTGGCGCGGCATCTGGGGTCGGAGGTGATCGATCTTGCGAATACCCAAGTTCCTGCGGAGACGCTGCGGGCGGTCCCGGCGAGTGTGTCGCGAATGTATAATGTGATCCCGGTGTATTCGGACGAGACTTCGGTGCAATTTGCGACGTTCGATCTGTTGAGCCCGGAGGTGATCGATGAATTGAACTTTGTGCTGACGCGCGATGTTTCGTTCGTGATCGCGAAGGAGGCGGATGTCCGGGCGTTGCTGAATGAGCACTACGGAGACGACAGTGACTCGGTCACGGACATGCTGAGCGCGCTGGAGTCGGAGCTGGAGGAAGTCGGCCAGATTTCGGGGATGTCGTTGAAGGACGACGTGATCGAGCTGGAGCAGGCCGCGAACCAGACGCCGGTGGTGCGGTTTGTGAACCTGATTCTGTACCAGGCGGTGAAGGACAAGGCGTCGGACATTCATTTTGAGCCGTTCGAGACGGAGTTCAAAATCCGGTACCGGGTGGACGGGGCGTTGTATGAGATGGCTCCGCCGCCGAAGCATCTGGCGTTGCCGGTGACATCGCGGGTGAAGGTGATTTC
Source organism: Kiritimatiellia bacterium (assembly GCA_035327665.1). Lineage (GTDB taxonomy): Bacteria > Verrucomicrobiota > Kiritimatiellia > CAIVKH01 > CAIVKH01 > DAOLCW01. The sequence goes on along the minus strand of DAOLCW010000001.1, from coordinate 55,732 downwards.
CGGGTTGAACATTGCCGAGCGGCGGGTTCCGCAGGACGGCCGGATCCAGTTGACGATCGCCGGCAAGCAGATCGATTTCCGGGTATCGACGTTGCCGACCCAGCACGGGGAAAGCGTGGTACTCCGGGTGCTGGACCGGAGTGTGGTTTCGCTGGATCTTGAGAATCTGGGGATGCCGGAGGATGTGTACCGGATGTTCGGGGAAGACATCGAGAAGCCAAACGGGATCGTGGTGGTGACAGGTCCGACGGGTTCGGGAAAAACGACGACGCTTTATTCGGCGCTTCGGCGGTTGAACAACGAGGAAAACAAGCTACTGACCGCGGAAGATCCGGTGGAGTATGACATCGACGGGATTGTGCAGATTCCGGTGCATGAAGCGATCGGGTTGACCTTCGCGAAGGTGCTGCGAGCGTTCCTGCGTCAGGATCCGGATATCATTATGGTGGGGGAAATCCGGGACAAGGACACGGCGGAGATCGCGATTCAGTCATCGCTGACCGGGCATTTGGTGTTCAGCACGCTGCATACAAACGATGCCTCGGGTGCGGTGACCCGGTTGATTGACATGGGGGTGGAGCCGTTCCTGATCGCTTCGACCCTGGAGGCGGTGTTGGGACAGCGGTTGATCCGAACGATTTGTCCGAATTGCAGGACGGCGTATGTTCCGGAGGATGATATCCTTCAACAACTGGGGTTGACCCGGGAAGCGGTGGGGGACCGTTCGTTTTACTATGGCCAGGGATGTCTGCAATGCAATGAGACGGGGTACAAGGGCCGCCGGGGCATCTATGAATACCTAAGGATTTCCGATCCGATCCGGACGCTGATTAGCGAAAAGAAACCGACGCTGGTGATCCGGGACAAGGCGATGGAATTGGGCATGCGGACGTTGCGGGAGGATGGGATTCGCTGCATCCTCGATGGATACACGACGGTTGAGGAAGTGCTGAAGTATACATAGCACCGGGTTCCGGGTAATCGATCAAGCGGTTTGAGGGTAAGTGTACGTGTACGAGTCGATTTAATGCTCGCGTAAACGCCTATCGACATCCACGCTTTTTGTAACCTTCGTCTTCACGAAACGTGAACCCGGCGTCGCAGAGCTCCGCCCTCCATGAAGCGGTTGGCACTTGATGGTGGGGCAAGATCCGTGAGTCCGATTGGAAACCGTGGAGATTCGCCGGTTATCCCGGCGGTCAGTGGAATCTGTTTGGATTTGGTTAGCGGGGCGGCTACAACATATTTCCATGACGGATTTGATGTTTAAACTGACCGGCGGGATTGGATTGTTCCTGATGGGAATGGTTCTTCTCACGGATGGATTGAAGGCGTATGCGGGGGATGCGCTAAGGCGGGCGTTGGTCCGGTTCACGGGGACTCCGCGCAAGGCGTTTTTCTCGGGGGCGCTGGTGACGGCGGTGGTGCAGTCGTCGAGTGCGACCACGGTGGCGGTGATCGGGTTTGTCAGCGCAGGGTTGATCACCTTTCCTCAAGCGATCGGGGTGGTGTTCGGGGCGAGTCTGGGGACGACGGGCACGGGGTGGATTATCTCGGTGCTGGGATTGAAGGTCAGCGTGGGGTATTACGCTCTGCCGCTGGTGGGAATCGGGGCGTTCATGAAGCTGTTGGGGCGGGGGCGGAACCGGTCGCTTGGGTTGGCGGTGGCGGGATTCGGTCTGATTTTCATCGGGATCGAGACGCTTCAGGACGGGATGCGGGGACTTTCGGAGGTGTTCGATTTATCTTCGCTACCTTCAGGTGGCCTGCCGGGACATTTGCTGGCAATGGTGATCGGGATTGTGATGACAGTCGTGATGCAGTCGTCGAGTGCGGCAGTGGCGACGACCTTGACCGCCTTGCATGCGGAGGCGATTCACTTCGAGCAGGCGGCGAGTTTGGTAATCGGTGCGGCGATCGGGACGACGATCACGGGGGCCCTGGCGGCGATCGGGGGGAATATCTCGGCGAAGCGCACGGCGGCGGCCCATGTTTCGTTCAACCTGGCCACGGGATTGATCGCGATCCTTTTTCTGCCGCTTTTTCTGAGGGGAATTGGGTGGGCGCAAGAGGAGTTGGGATTGGACCCGGGGGCGACGAGCCTGGCCGCGTTTCATACCGCGTTCGTGGGGGTAGGCGTGATCATTTTTCTTCCATTCGCATTTCCTTTTGCCCGGTTGATCGAACGGTTGCTCCCGGAACGCGGGATGACGCTGACCCGGCATCTGGATGGAACGCTGCTGCGGGTTCCTTCGGTGGCGTTGGAAGCGACGCGGCGAGTGGTGAAGGAGGCCGCTTCGGATACGTTTGGGTTGATCGATGGATCGCTGGGGGGGGCGGGGACTCAGCCGGACGAAGGGGAGATCACGAGGTTGCGCCATGCCTTGGATCAAACGGCGACCTTTTTCCGGCAGATTCCCCCGATTGCCGAGGATGAGCCGTTGTCTTCTATACGAATCAGCCAAATGCATGCGATGGAGCATTTGTCGCGTTTGCTTTCTCATGCCTCACCGCCTCCGGGAGTGGGGAGGAGGATGGGGGTGGAACCGTTCAAGGCGGCGGTGGGAATTGGACGAGAGATTCTGATCTTGGGGGCGAGAGGTTTGCGGGGCGATGCGGCGGGGGACTGGGTCGGTGGGATGGAGCACCTCGCGATGTCGTTGGCGGATTTGCGGAGAAAGCAACGTCCACTGTTGCTCCAGAAAACGGCGCTGGGTACGGCGAATCCGGAAGAGGCACTGGAGGTGCTGGATGCGATGCGATGGCTGGACCGGGTCTGCTATCACGGTTGGAGAATTTGCCATCATTTGGCGGGTCGCTCCGGGGCCCCGCCGGATGAGGCGATGGCGTCCTTTGAGGAGTGAAGCCGTTTGGGCTTGGAAATCCCGGTTTCGACGCTAGAGTTCCGGGCATGAAAGCTAAAAAGCATACGAGTTTCGGAACATGGGTAGCGTTGGGTTTGGTTTTGGGGGTGGCCGGATGTCAGCCGGCAATGGAGTCGACACCGGGCGAAACCCCTCGTCCGGCCCGGTTGGAGGAGGTGGCGCTTTCGGCCCCGACGATCAAGGCGGCATTGGATGCGACAGGAGTGTTGGGCGAGGCCTTTACGGGGGAGTGGGTGTTGGTCCATGTGTTTGGTCCGTGGGATGCAGCAAGCCGGGCGGAGACCGAAGCGATGGCCTCGTGGGTTGGGGCCTGGCAGGAAAAAGGCCTGGGCTTTTTGGGTATTGCCGTTCAAGCGGAAGCGAATGAGCTTGGGGGGCTGGAGGCGTTGCCGTTTCCGGTGGTTGCCGGATCTCCGGGACTCTTAGCGACGTTGGGGGACGTGCGGGCGTTGCCGACTCGCCTGCTGATGAGCCGGGAAGGAAACGTGATTGCGCGGTTTTCCGGCTATGTCGCTGAAGCCGATCTCCATGAGGCGCTGGAGCGGGTTTTGCCCGCCCCCTGAAAAAACGCTAAAACTGGCTGTTCAAACGGATGGAATTCGGTATAGTGCCGGACTTCCTCGCGGAACCCATGCTCGGCGAGGGGGGCCATCCGGTGTTCGCGGGATGGCAAAACAGTCTGATAACCCGAGGATTTAACTGGAGAGAGACATGGCGAAAAAAGTAAAAGACTACATTAACGGCTGGAGTTCAGTGACTCCGGAGGAAATCCGCGACCGCACGTTGTTTCATTTAAAATACACCCGGTGCAAGGATTGGCGCTCGGCCACGGAATTCGACAAGCTGTTGAGTTTTTCGTATGCGATCCGGGAATTTGCGGTGGACCGGATGATCGCGACGCAGCGGGCGTACGTGGATCAGGATGTGAAGCGGGTCTATTACATTTCCATGGAATTCCTGCTCGGTCGTTTGCTGGAAAACAATGTGGCGGCGTTGGGTCTTTACGGCTCGGCGGCGAAGGCGCTGAAGGATCTGGATATCGATATCAGCGCGTTGATGAGTCTGGAGTACGATGCGGGGCTGGGGAACGGGGGCTTGGGCCGGCTGGCTGCGTGTTTCCTCGATTCGCTGGCCACGCTGGAGTATCCGGCCTACGGTTATGGTCTCCGCTATGAGCACGGAATGTTCCGCCAGGATTTTGAAAACGGCTGGCAACGGGAGAAGCCGGACGATTGGCTGAAGTACGGTTTCCCGTGGGAAATGGTGCGCCCGGAATACTCGGTGCCGGTGAAGGTGTACGGTCGGGTCGACTACATTCCCCGGGTGGGTGGCGGTCGCAAGCCGGTATGGACGGACTGGCAGCTTCTTGAAGGAGTGCCCTATGACATTCCGGTGATCGGATTCGCGGTCAACACGGTGAATGTGCTTCGGTTGTGGAGTTCGCGAGCGACCGAGGGTTTCCGCCTGGAAGTGTTCAATCAAGGGGACTATGTGCGGGCGGTTGAAGAGAAGAACTGGGCGGAGACGATCACCAAAGTGCTCTATCCCTCCGACTTCACCTATGCGGGCAAAGAACTGCGCCTGTTGCAGGAATACTTCATGGTGACCTGCACGATCCAGGACGTGATTCGCCGGTACCGAAAGAACCACTCCACGTGGAGCGCCTTTGCGGCGAAGAACGCGATTCAGTTGAACGATACCCACCCGGCGTTGGCGGTCGCGGAGTTGATGCGTTACTTCGTGGATGAGGTGGAAATGACCTGGGACAATGCGTGGGAAATCACGACCCGGACCTTTGGCTACACCAATCATACCTTGCTGCCGGAAGCGCTGGAGCGTTGGCCGGTTCAGTTGATGGAGCGGGTCCTGCCCCGCCATCTCCAGATCATGTATGAAATCAACGAGCACTTCCTGCACCAGGTGCGGCTGCGCTATCCCGGCGATGATGAACGGGTGTCCCGGATGTCGCTGATTCAGGAAGGGGAGGACCGGCAGGTCCGGATGGCCAACCTCGCGATGGTGGGGAGCCACAAGATCAACGGGGTGTCGGCCCTGCATACGGACCTTCTCAAGGAGACGGTGGTGCCGGACTTTGCGGAGATGATGGGGGAGAAGTTCATCAACAAGACCAATGGGATTACCCATCGGCGATGGTTGTTGATTTCCAATCCGAAACTCTCGCATCTGATCTCGGAAAAGATCGGAACGGACTGGGTTCATGATGCGGAAGAGCTGAAGAAACTGGAGCCGTTCGCGGAGGACAAGGCGTTCCGGAAAGCGTTCGCCCAGGTGAAGCTGGAGAACAAGAAGCATCTGGCCGGTGTGGTCAAGGAGTTGACCGACGAGTGGATTGATCCGGCTTCGATGTTCGATGTGCAGATCAAGCGGCTGCATGAGTACAAGCGGCAATTGCTCAACGCGATGCACATCATCACGTTGTTCCTCCGGATCAAGGACAATCCGAAGCAAGAGGTGGTGCCGCGTACGTTCCTGTTCGGGGCGAAGGCGGCGCCGTCGTACCACATGGCGAAATTGATCATCAAACTGATCAACAGTCTGGGCCGTACGATTAACCAGGATCCGGATGTGAGGGACCGCCTCAAGGTGGTTTTCCTGCCCGACTACAATGTGTCGCTGGCGGAGAAGATCATTCCGGCGGCGGATTTGTCGGAGCAGATCTCCACTGCAGGCAAGGAAGCTTCGGGAACCGGCAACATGAAGTTGTCGTTGAACGGGGCCTTGACGATCGGCACGTGGGATGGGGCGAACATCGAAATCGCGGAGGAAGTGGGTCTGGATAACATTTTCATCTTCGGTCACAAGGCCCATGAAATTGCCGACCTTCAGAAAGATGGCCGGTACAATCCGCACGACTACCTCAACCGCAATCCCATGTTGCGGCGGGTGGTGGAAGCGATCCGCGACAATCCCTTCACCCCGGAGGAAGGTCCAATCTTCACGGATATCTACAAACACCTGGTTGAGCAAGGCGACATCTTCTGCCATCTGGCTGATTACCAAGCCTACATCGATTGTCAGGACCGGGTTTCGGCCTTGTACAAGAAGCCGGACGAGTGGGCGCGGCTGGCGGTGTTGAACGTGGCCCGGATGAGCAAGTTCTCGAGCGATCGGACGATCCACGAGTATGCGCGGGAAATCTGGGGTCTGGAGCCGTTGAAAATCACCGAAGTGCAAAACCACGTGGACGCGGTGCTGGCCTGACCGGAGCATGCATGGAGGCCTTGACCACATCCAGCGCGTATCTTTGGTTTGATACGGAGTATTCCACGCTGAACGTGAGCGAGGCCCGCCTGCTTCAGGTGGCGTTGGTGATCACCGATGTCCACCTGAACCGGATCACCCCGGCCTCGGAGGACTTGAACCTGTTCATTCAGCTTCCCGAGGAAGCGAAGGTGAGCCCGTGGGTGATGGAGACGATGCCGGATCTGGTGGTGGCGTGCCGTTCGCGCGCTGCGGTGTCGATCGAGGAGGCGGACCGACGACTTGCCGAGCTGGTGGCCCGCTACGTGGTGGTGCCGCTGGGCGACGACAAGAAGAAGCCGATTCTTGCCGGGAACAGCATTCATGCCGACTGGTATCTTGCCCGCAAGTATTTGCCGAAATTTTCCGGCTCCACGCATTACCGTCATCTCGATGTGACGACGTTGAAGCTGCAATGGCAGGATTGGTTGGGCGGGGAAACGTTCGAGAAGGATGATCCGGAGATGATCAAGGCCTACTGTCCGGGGTTCAATTCAGAAACCTTGAACCGGGTGCATGACGCATACTACGACGTTCAGGCGTCGATCGCGGAGTTGAACTATTACCGGCGCAACCTGTTCAAGCCCCGTGCGGTGGTCACCCCTCCGGCCGTGGACGGGGAGTAGCGGGGTTGGGCATGTTTGCGGCTCCGCTCCAACTGGATGGATTGCCGCTGGCCAACCGGGTACTGCTCGCCCCGCTGGCCGGGGTAACGGATGTGCCGTTCCGGCGAATCTGCCAAAGGTTCGGAGCGGGCTTGACCTATGTAGAGATGCTATCCGCGAATGCGTTGTTGTGCGGGAGCCGGCAGACCCATGACATGCTGGCCCGCCACGGTTCGGAAACGGTTCTTGGGGTTCAGTTGACGGGGAAAACCGTGGAGGAAGTGGTCAAGGCGGGGTTGTTTCTGGAAAAAGAGGGGTTTGATACTCTCGACATCAATATGGGTTGTCCGGTGCGCAAGGTGGTGGGATCAGGCATGGGGGCGGCTTTTTTATGCGACCCGGAACGAATCAGTGAAACGATGGCTGCCCTCAAAGCGTCGCTGCGAATTCCGGTGACGATGAAAACGCGGGTTGGATTTGAGTCGGATGTGATTACCGTGGCGGATACCGCGCGGCGAGCGGTGGACGCGAAGGTGGTCATGCTGACCCTGCACGGGCGGACGCGTTCCTGCACCTATGCCGACCCGATTCGCTACGACGCGATGGCCGAGGGGTTCAGGATCGTGCGCGAACTGCGGCCGGAGACGGTGTTGTGCGGCAATGGGAACGTGATGGACGTGGCAAGCGGGCGGCGGATGGTGGAGGCTACCGGGTGTGATGCGGTCATGGTCAGCCGAGGCGCGCTGGGGAATCCGTGGCTGTTCAAGGAGCTGGTTGAGGAGACGCCCTGCGTTCCGACCCTTGCGGAGTGGCGGGAGGTGGTCGAGCAGCATCTGGTCTGGCATCGCGAGCATTATGGCGACCACGTGCATGCGGCCAGGAGGATGCGCAAGCATTTGATCTGGTATGCCCACGGCTTCCCGCATTGCGCCAAATTGCGGTTACGGCTGAATACCGTGGATTGTTTTGCCGACGCGGAGTCGGCGTTGCGGGAATATGTTGGACGATTTCCCCCGGACTTGCGACGGTACGAGGACGGCGGGGCGAGCCGCACCGATGCGGCGAAGGATGAACCGAAACTGGCCATGGACCGGGCCCTCGACCGGGGGGTGGGGGAAGATGGTCTAGGCGGATGAACATTTGAAGGAGAAGTAGATATGAAGCGTGTTTTGAAAATTGTGGTGTTTCTGGTGGCGGTGCTGGCGATCCTGGTGGTGTCGTCGAATCTCTACCTTGGCCGGGTGGTGACGGCGACGGTCAACCGGGTCGGTCCGGGTGTACTCGGGGTGCCGGTGGAGCTGGATCATGCTTCGGTGCATTTGATGCGGGGGAACGTGGAGCTGTCAGGGTTGCGGGTTGGCAATCCGGAAGGGTTTCGTACCGGGAACGCTTTCGAGCTGGGTTCGTTGCGGATATCGCTTCAGCCGCGGTCGTTGTTGGGGGATGAAATCATCATCGAGCACATTTACATTGACGATCCGGTCATTACCTATGAACGGACACTCACCGGCAGCAACCTCGATGCGATTCTCAAGGGGCTGGAGAAAGCCGAAGATGAGGAAGAGAAAGAGGTTGAGGCGGACAAAGAGCCGGGCAAGAAGGTCATCATCGAGGACTTTCAACTCCGAGGGGCGAAGGTGAACGTAAGTTTGCCGGGGATGATGGGAGCGGCGATCCCGCTGCCGCTGCCCCCGATCACCATGACCGACATCGGCAAGGACAAGGAAGGTGGGGCGAGCTTGCTCGACGTGCTCAACCGGGTAATCCGGGCAATTCTTGGCAGTGTGGTGGATGTGGTGGCGGGCTCCGCGAACCTGCTCGGCAGCGGGGTACAAGCGGTGGGTGAAGGGGCGATTCGAGGGGTGGGAGCGGTCGGAGGGGCGGCAGCCGGAGCGGTCGGAGCGGTGGGCGAAGGCGCGGGCCGATTGGTCGGCGGGTTGCTTTCCCGCGACCGTGAGAAGGATCGGGACGCTGAACCCGAATCGGAATAACACATACGACGGTACATCGAGGTTAGCATTATGGAACACGGACCCCACGAAGACGAATTCAAGCGGCAGCGGCTGGCCCATCTCGACAAGTTAAAGGAGTTGGGGATCGAGCCCTTCGGCAAGGCGTTTCCGCGCAGTGGCCGGATCGCGGAAATCCGTCGGGACTTCGAGGAAGGCCTTCCCGTGAAGATCGCGGGCCGGATCATGACGATCCGGGTGATGGGCAAGAGCATCTTTGCCGACCTTCATGACGGGAGCGACCGGTTTCAGATTTACGTGCGGAAAAACGATCTGGGCGAGGCCGCGTTCGAGGCCTTCGGGTACCTTGACCTCGGCGACCATCTTGGGGTGGAGGGGACCCTGTTCACGACCAAGATGGGCGAGCCGTCGGTGCATGTGACGGGATGGACGTTGTTGTCGAAGGCACTGCTTCCGTTACCGGAGAAGTGGCATGGCTTGCAGGATGTGGATACGCGCTACCGGAAACGTTATCTGGATGTGATCGCCAATCCGGAGGTGCGGGCCCAGTTCAACCGCCGGATTGAGATTGTGAAAGAGATCCGGGCCTACCTTCACGAGCAGGATTTTCAGGAGGTGGAGACGCCGATGATGCAGGCGATGGCGGGAGGAGCGGCGGCCACCCCGTTCAAAACCCATTACCAGGCGTTGAACTGCGAGATGTTCCTGCGGATTGCCCCCGAGCTTTATCTGAAGCGGCTTCTGGTGGGAGGGTTCGACAAGGTGTTCGAACTGAACCGGAATTTCCGTAATGAAGGATTGAGCCGGTTCCATAACCCGGAATTCACAATGCTTGAAGTGTATCAGGCCTATGGCGATTGCCGGGAAATGATGGCGTTGGTTCAGGGTATGATCCGGCGAGCGGCGGAACGGGTGATGGGCACGGATCAGGTGGGCTCGCCGTCGATGCCGATCAATCTCGGACTGCCGTGGCGTGAAGTGCCTTACCATGATTTGATCCGGGAGACGGCGGGGGCAGACTGGTTCGAGCTGGAGCCGGAAGTGGCGCGGGTCCGAGCGGCGGAGCTGGGGGTGCATGTCGATCCGGCATGGACTCCGGTGGAATTGACGCAGGAGATCTTTGAAAAGCTGATCGAGAAGACCTTAATCCACCCGACGTTTGTAACCCGGCTTCCGGCCGATCTGGTACCCCTGGCCAAACCCTGCGACGACGATCCTTCTCTGGTGGATGTCTTCGAGTTGATCATCGGCGGGCGGGAAATCGCGCCAGGTTATAGCGAACTCAACGATCCGTTGATCCAGCGGAAGCGGTTTGAAGAGCAGGCGGGCGGGGATGTGTCGAAGATCGACGAGGACTTCCTGATTGCGCTTGAGCATGGTATGCCTCCCGCAGGGGGAATGGGGGTAGGGATTGACCGGTTGGTGATGATGCTGACGGGGGCGGAGTCCATACGTGATGTGGTGCTGTTTCCTCAATTGAAACCTCGCTCCGCCTGAACGCCATGAACCTCCCGTTTTCCCTTAGCCTTGCGCTTCTGTACATGAAGCCGAAGCGCACCTTCATCTCGGTGGTGACGATCATCTCGGTGATTGGAGTGCTATTGGGGGTGGCGGTGCTGGTCATCGTGTTGTCGGTGATGAGCGGGTTCGATCAGATGTGGCGGGAGAAGATCCTCAGCTTCAATGCCCACATTACGGTGCAGGAACTTGATTTCGTGTCGGATCCGGAAGGGGTGATCGAACGGTTGGAGGAGATTCCGGGGATCACCGGGGCGGCTCCGTTTGTGCAGGGTTTGGTGTTCTTGCAGCAGGACAACCGGGTGTTTACGCCGCTGGTGCGGGGGATCGATCCGGAGTACGAATCGCGGGTGAGCCGGATTCCCGAACACATCATCCGGGGCGAATTTAATGTGGACGGTGAGAACCTGCTGATGGGAAGCGACCTTGCCCGTCAGATGGGGGTGAGGGTGGGGGATCAGGTTTTGGTTTATTCTCCCCAGAATTTCACCAGCGCGGAGGAGCTTTACCTTCCCGAGGAGTTCACGGTGGCGGGGATCTACGATCTCGGGATGTGGGAATTCGACGCGGGGTTCATCGTGACCTCGCTGGTCAAGGCGCGGGATCTGTATCAGCTCGAATACGGGGCGCATGCGATTCAGGTCATGACGGTCGATCCGCTGCGGGCGGAAGAGGTGGCGTCGCGGATCCGGAACGAGCTGGGCCCGGAGTATTTTGTGACGACATGGATGCAACAAAACCGCCAGTTGTTTGCGGCGTTGCGGGTGGAAAAGAACATGATGTTCCTGTTGCTGATCATCATCACGGTGGTGGCGGCGTTCGGGATCTGCAACACCTTGATCACGGTGGCGGTTCAGAAGACGCGGGAGATCGGACTTTTGAAGGCGCTGGGCTATTCGTCGTTCCAGGTGATGATGGTGTTCGTGTGGCAGGGGTGTATTCAAGGATTTCTGGGCAATATGGCGGGAATTCTCACCGGGTTGGTGTTTCTTCATTATCGAAACGATTTGCTCCAGTTCCTGTCCGACCAATTCAACATGGAATTGCTTCCCAAGGAGCTTTACCACTTGAGCGAGATTCCCGCCGTGGTGTCCACCTCGGACATCCTGCTCGTCGCGATTTCCGTTCAAGTGATCTGCACGCTGGCCGGGGTGATCCCCGCGTACCGGGCGGCCCGGCTCGATCCGGTGAGGGCCTTGCGCTATGAATAAGCATGCTGCCATCGAAGGTTCGGGAACGGTTTTGGTGGAAGCCCGGGATGTCGGCAAGGCATTTACCATGGGACAAACCCGAATCGACGTGTTGCGGGGGGTCAGCCTCGGGGTGTACGAGCGGGAAACCCTGGCGATCACCGGCGCGAGCGGGGCGGGCAAAAGCACGTTGTTGCATGCTTTGGGCGGCCTTGAGCGGCCAAGCGGGGGGCAGATTCTGTGGCGGGGGGAAGATCTTTACGCGATGAGCGGAAGCCGCCGCAACGAGCTTCGATCCCAGCACATCGGTTTTGTTTTCCAGTCGTTTCACCTGCTTCCCGAGTTGGATGTGCTGGACAATGTGTTGTTGCCGGTATGGAGTCGCCGGGGGACCCTTCGTCAGGCTCGCGAGCACCGGGAGCGGGCGCTGGGGTTGCTGGCGTCGGTGGGGCTGGCCGAACGGGCCCGTCACCGCCCGCTTGAACTCTCGGGGGGCGAGCAGCAACGGGTGGCGATTGCCCGGGCTCTGATCAACGAGCCGGAAATCGTATTTGCCGACGAGCCGACGGGGAATCTCGATTCTCGAACCGGTGAGACGGTGTTATCCTATTTGTTTGATCTTACCGGGGGGAATCGCCATACCCTCGTGCTGGTAACCCACAACGAGGCGTTGGCCGATTCCTGCGGTCGACGATTGGATTTGCGGGATGGAAGTTTGAGTGTTTCCAACGTAGAGTGATACACGGAGAAGACGTATGCAGATTTATATGAATGGAAAATTGGTGCCGAAGGCGAAAGCGACGGTGTCGGTGTTCGACCACGGATTGCTTTACGGCGACGGGGTATTTGAAGGAATCCGGGCCTACCACGGCAAGGTGTTCCGGCTCGAGGAGCACGTGGACCGGCTGTATGACTCAGCCCAGGCGATTGACCTGCGCATTCCCATGACCAAGAAGGCGATGGCGGCGGCGGTGGTCAAAACCTGCAAGGCGAACAAGATTTCCGATGGGTACATCCGGTTGGTGGTCACGCGGGGGGTGGGCACACTCGGACTGAACCCCTACGTGTGCAAGAAGCCTCAGGTCATTATCATTGCCGGTTCGATCCAGCTTTATCCGAAGGAACTCTACGAAACGGGGATGGCGATTGTCACGGTGGGCACGGTGCGAAACCATGTCGAGGCGGTCAACCCCCGGATCAAGAGCCTGAACTACCTGAACAACGTGTTGGCCAAGATCGAAGCGATCAACAGCGGGGTGCTCGAGTGCATCATGCTCAACACGCAGGGTTATGTGGCCGAAGCGTCCGGAGACAATGTGTTTGTGGTCAAAGGCAACCAATTGATCACGCCGCCGGCATGGTGCGGGGCGTTGGAAGGAATCACTCGCAACGCGGTGATGGAGCTGGCCGATGCTCTCGGTTACGATGTGTTTGAGGATGTTCTCACCCGCTACGACCTGTATACTGCCGATGAGGTCTTCCTCACCGGCACCGCGGCGGAGATTATCAGCGCGGTGCATATTGACCGGCGGAAAATCGGCAACGGGAAGCCGGGTCCGGTGACCCGCCGGTTGCTGGCGGCCTACCGGGAGCTGGTGCAGCAGGAGGGAACGCCGATCGCGTGAGCGGGTGTGCGTCATGAAGTGCGAAGCCTGTCAGCATGTGGAGGCGACCGTTCACCTGACCCAGGTGGTGGATGGGGCGATTAAAAAGCTCCATCTGTGCGAGGGGTGCGCCCAAAAAAGCGGGTTCGATGTTCAGGGTCCGATTTCCATCACCGATATTCTGCTCGGGATGGGGGGCAAAACGCCGGCGGCCGAGCCGATCCGGCAGGAAACCACCTGCCCGCGGTGCCACATGCGCCGGACCGATTTCAAAAAGACCGGCCGGTTTGGTTGCGCCGCGTGTTATACCACCTTCGCGGAGGATCTCCCCCCTCTGCTGAAGGCAATGCACCGGGGAACCCGGCATATCGGCAAGTTTCCGGCTCGTGAGCAGGACCGTCGGCAGGTCAGTGAGGCGCTCGAACGGCTTCACAAGGAGCTGGACCGGGCGGTTTCGGATGAGCGTTATGAGGAAGCGGCCCGGTTGCGGGATGAGATTCGCCAGTGCCGGGAAAAGCTGACTAGCGCGAAGGCGGAATCGACATGAAGATGTCCGACTTGTTCGCCCGGCCCGGAGGCTGGCTTTCCACCGATGACGATCACGCGATTGTGATTAGCAGCCGGATCCGGCTGGCCCGAAATCTCGACCAGCTCGCCTTTCCCGGGTGGGGCGGTAAAGAGGAGTGCATTGAGATCTGGAATCGCCTTAGGCCGTTGCTTTGCGAGAAGGTTCCCGCGCTTCAACCCGCGCTCTGCACCGGGATGGAGGACGTGGAGCCGCTCGACAAGCAAATCCTGCTCGAGCGGCATTTGATCAGCCGGGAGCAGATGGAAAAAGGGGCGGGGAGCGGATTGATCCTGCATGCCGGTGAGACGTTGTCGGTGATGGTCAATGAGGAGGACCATTTACGGCTTCAATGCCTGCGTTCGGGGCTCGATCTTGCCGGGGCGTGGGCGGTGGTCAATCAGCTCGACACCGAGATCGAGCAGGTGGTGGACTACGCCTTTTCACCCGAGCTGGGGTATTTGACCTCCTGCCCGACCAATGTGGGCACGGGAATGCGGGCGAGCGTGATGCTTCACCTTCCCGGGTTGACCATGATGGAGGAGCTGGGTCCGATCGTAAAAGGTCTGGGTAAAATCGGGTTGGTGGTTCGTGGCCTGTGGGGGGAGGGAACGGAGTCGGCCGGCAACATGGTCCAAATTTCCAACCAAATGACGCTGGGCGAACGGGAACCGGATGTGGTGGCGAATATTGAACAAATCGCCCGGGAAATCATCGAACATGAACGGAATGCTCGCGCCCGGCTTATGGAAAAACGGCAATCTTTCCTCGAAGATCAGGTTGGTAGGGCCTACGGAATTCTCAGCCATGCCCGCTTATTGTCCTCCAAAGAAGCCCTCGACTTGCTCTCGGGTTTGCGTTTGGGGGTGGACTTGGGTATAGTAAAGAAGGTCAAGAGAGCGGTTCTGGATGAACTAGTCATGAACGTGCAGCCCGGTCACTTGCAAAAATTTCACGAGAGGCTACTGAAGCCCAAGGAACGCGATCGTTACCGGGCGGATTTGGTCCGAAAAACGTTAAACCCGCCTCCGTCGCGTACGCGGCGGCAGGAGAGTCCATCATGAATAATTTTACACCACGCGCCCAACAAGTCCTGCAACTCGCCCGCAAGGAAGCGGACCGGTTCAATCACAGTTACGTGGGGACCGAGCATTTGCTTCTCGGGATCATTGCCCTCGGCCAAGGGGTCGCGGTGAATGTTCTTCAGCGGATGAATGTCAATCTGGAGGCGGTGCGGCTTGAGGTGGAAAAAGCGGTTGGGGTGGGTCCGGAAACCAAACAGATGGGCAACCTGCCCTTTACGCCCCGGGTGAAGAAGGTTCTTGCCCTCGCGGGAAGCGAAGCACGCGCCCTCAACCATGCGTATGTGGGCACTGAACACATTCTTCTTGGTTTGTTGCGTGAAGGCGAAGGCGTCGCCTCGCGGGTGTTGCGGAACCTCCAAGTCGATTTGGAGAAGACGCGGGTTGAAATCATGAAGGAACTGGATCCCAACTACGAGCCGGACGGCGAAGCCGCGGCGGCGGGTAGTGGAGGTGAAGCGGCGGCGGCATCGTCCACCAATCCTCGTGACTCCAAGACGCCTGCGCTCAGCACGTTCGGGCGGGACCTCACGGATCTCGCCAGCAAAGGCGAGCTTGACCCGGTCATCGGGCGGGAATCGGAAATCGAACGGGTCATTCAGGTGCTTTGCCGTCGCAGCAAAAACAATCCCGTGCTCCTTGGCGAAGCCGGCGTGGGGAAGACCGCGATTGTTGAAGGTTTGGCCCAGGCCATCCACAAGGGGGATGTGCCCGAATTGCTCCGGGGCAAGAAGGTGATCACCCTCGACCTCGCCTTGATGGTCGCGGGCACCAAATACCGGGGCCAATTCGAGGAACGGATCAAGGCGGTAATGGACGAGCTGAAGCGCAACAAGAACATCATTCTATTCATTGACGAGTTGCATACCATCGTGGGTGCAGGGTCAGCCGAAGGGGCGATGGATGCGTCCAACATCATCAAGCCGGCGCTTTCGCGTGGCGAGATGCAATGCATCGGCGCGACCACCCTGAACGAATATCGCAAGTTTATTGAGAAAGATGCTGCCCTCGAGCGCCGGTTCCAATCGGTGATGGTCCGGGAACCTACCGAGGAGGAGACCGTGGAGATTCTCAAGGGTCTGCGTCCCCGGTACGAAGCGCATCACCATGCGGAAATCACCGATGAAGCGCTCAAGGCGGCCGCCGAACTTTCTTCGCGCTACCTCACGGACCGGTACCTGCCCGACAAGGCGATCGATGTCATGGACGAAGCCGGCTCGCGGGCCCGCATCTCTGCGATGACCCTTCCCGTGGATATCAAGGACAAGGAAAAGGACATCGAAGCGATCAAGGAGAGCAAGGAAAAGGCGATCCAGGCACAAAATTTCGAGGAGGCCGCCGCGTTCCGCGATCAGGAACGGCAGTTGACCGAGGATGTAAAGAAGATCATGGACGAGTGGCGCAAGAGCCGCGATGCAACCGTGGTCAAGGTGGATGCCGACGATATCATGACCATCCTCTCCAAGTGGACGGGCATTCCCTTGTCCAAGATGGAAGAGAAGGACATGGCCCGCTTGCTTCAGATGGAAGCGGAAATCGAAAAGACGGTGGTGGGTCAAAGCGAAGCGGTAATTTCGATTTCCAAGGCGCTGCGACGCTCGTATGCGGACTTGCGTGATCCCAAGCGGCCGATCGGTTCCTTCGTCTTCCTCGGACCGACCGGGGTTGGTAAAACCCTGCTCGCCAAGGCCCTGGCCGAATTCATGTTTAATGACTCCGACGCGCTGATCCAGATCGACATGTCGGAATACATGGAGAAATTCGCAGTGTCCCGCCTGGTCGGGTCGCCTCCCGGCTATGTCGGGTACGACGAGGGCGGGCAGCTTACCGAAAAGGTGCGTCGCCGTCCTTACTCGGTGGTCCTGTTCGACGAGATCGAGAAGGCCCATCCCGACGTCATGCATATCCTCCTCCAGATTCTCGAAGAAGGAAAACTCACCGACAGCCTCGGGCGGACAGTGGATTTCCGGAACACCATTGTGATCATGACCTCGAACATCGGCGCCCAGTTCCTCCGCAAGGGGCCGGGTCTCGGGTTTGGCGAGAGCCACGATTCCGCAGACTACACCCGGCTGAAACAGGCGATGCTTGAGGAATCCAAGCGGTCCTTTAAGCCGGAATTGCTCAATCGGATCGACGACATCATCGTGTTCCGCCAGATGACCCACGAGGTGGTGGCGGCGATACTGCAATTGGAAATCGACAAGGTCAAAGCCCGGCTATCCGGGAAGAAGATTGATCTCCATATGACGCAAGGCGCGATCGACTTTTTGGTCAAGAAGGGCTTCGATCCGATGTACGGCGCCCGGCCGATGCGGCGGGCGGTCGAGAAGTACCTCGAAGATCCTTTGGCCGAGGAAATCCTCAAGAGCAACATCCACCGCGAAGAGTCGGTGGAAGTCACCTCGGATGGCGAGAAGCTGGTGTTTCAGCAACTCGCCGGCGCGAGTTGATGGGCGTTTCCCGGTCCGGCGGAGCGATCAACCAAGATCCATGGGCGGCAGGTTGCCGCCTTGACCTTGTTTCTGGGCGATGCTGACCCGGAGGGGGTAGCGGAGCTTGAGATCTCCATCGAGGAGGATTTCCACCCAGTGGGTGCCTTGTTCCTTGATTTCGACATTCATGAACACTTCCACGTTGGTCGCGGTGGCTTCGGGGGAGGGGAGGCGAATGGGGATGACCTGACCCTGAACGAGCACCGAACTCATGTCGGACTGGAGAATGCGGGATTGCTGGCGGAACTCGCCCTCGCCGCTGCACCAGCGGGTGACGAGAAACAAACGGGGGTAGCGGACGGGAAGCTGGGGGATGACGATCGCGTCAAACAGGCCGATGAGGATGAACTTGCCGTTGCGCTCCTGCCGGACATCGTCGCAGAGGATGGCGGATTGAAGGTCGGGAAGGATCAAATTCGTGGGTTTATTCATGGGATGAGGATAGACCGGGCGGGGAGGGGAGGCGAGATCAAAGGTTAAGCAGTCCCTGGGCAGGAGATTTTAGGGAGGGGGATTTTTTCCGGGAGCTTTTTTTGCGGCTGCCGTGTTGGGCGACCACGCGGTGGGCCTCTTGCCGGTGTTCCTCGCTGCGGCGGAGGGAGGCGAAGGCGGCCCGGGCATCCCTTACAGCGGCGGCGTGGTCGACGATCGGGGCGGGGGAATCGGGGGGGGGAAGGGGACAAAGCCAGGGAGTATGGACAAGCGGGCCCGGGATGACTGCGAGTTCGGGCACCCATTCGCGGATGAAGTCGCCGCCGGGATCGTGGTCGTGGCCTTGCTTGACCGGGTTGTACATGCGGAGGGTGTTGATGCCGGTGGTGCCGCTTTGCATTTGAATCTGACTGATATGGATGCCGGGTTCGTAGTCGATGAACTGGCTGGCGAGGAAATCGCGGAAGTCCCGCCAGTCGAGCCAGAGGTCGTAGGCGGCAAAGGAGACGAGCATGGCGCGCATGCGGAAGTTGATCCAACCGCGGGTTTGCAGGGAGCGCATGCAGGCATCGATAAAGGGGTAGCCGGTGCGTCCTTCCTTCCACGCGGCGAGGCGTTCAGGATGAGCGCCGGGGGTGCGCAGCGATTCGCAGGCGCGATTAAAGCAATGGAACTCGATGTCCGGTTCCGATTCGAGTTTCTGGATGAAGTGGCAATGCCAGTGGAGCCGGGCGTCGAGGGAGCGCAGGTCGCTCAACGTGACTCCATCCTTGGGTTTGGTTTGTTTGATGGCCCGTTGGGCTTCGCGGACCCGGCGGAGGACTTCCCGCATGGAGAGGCAACCCCAGGCAAGGTAGGGACTGAGGCGGGAGCATTGGCGGTAGGCGGTGACCGGACTGCTCATCGCGGTCTGGTAGCCACGGCCCCGTCCGGTGAGGAAGGAGTCGAGCCAGCGAAGGCCTTCGGCGCGGCCGCCGAGGAGGTCGGGGGTTCGGCGGGATGTGGCGGGATGGCGGGAAGAGATTTCCAAACCTTGGAAAACCGAGGGGGTTTCGTTTCCAAACCTTGGAAATTCGGAGGCGATTTTTTCCAAGGTTTGGAAACCGGGAAGAGGGTGTTTTCCAAGGTTTGGAAATGCGGGATGGAGACGGGCGGGGGCGGGGGTGAGGGGTTCGGCCATGAAGGATTCCCAGCGGGTTTGCCATCCGTCGCGATTGAGGGGGCCGCGTATGACGCCGTATTGACGGTGTTCGGTCCAGACCACCCCCCGCAACTTGGCCCAGCGCTTGACGGCGCGGTCGCGGGCGTAGGTGAGGGCGGTGCCGGTTTCCTCGTGGGACCAAAGATGGGTGAAGGGACGAGCGGCGTAGAGGCGGTCGAGGCAATCGACGACTTCGCCATGTGCGATGATCAACGGCGTGCCGAGAGTTTGGAGGTCGCGGTCGAGGTCGCGAAGGGAGGCGTCGATGAAGTCGGCGTGGAGGCGGTCGAAGTCGGGGGCGGTAACGAGCGAGGGTTCGACGATGTAAAGGGGCAGGACCGGTCCGGCGGCGGCTGCGGCGGCAAGGGGACGGTGGTCATGGACCCGTAGGTCGCGTTTGAACCATACGACGTGAAGGGGTTCCGGTTGCATGCATCAATCTACATGCAACCGGCGAGAACGAAAGCGGGTGAGGGAGATTTCGACCGGCGAGCGGGCGGAATCTTAATCGAGCTTGGTCTCGGGGTATTTGCCCTTGATCAACCGATTGAAGGCGCGGCCTTTGGATTCGGCATCGTCGAGCTGGGCGACGACGTCGGCTGGAACCCCGGCATAGCGGTACGAGCCGGAGGGGAAGGTGACGGTGAGGTCCTGGTTGCTGGCATCGTAAACGTATTCGATGCCGGAAGGACCGCCGGCGGGAGCGGAGACGGTAGGTGATGCGGTCTGGGAGCAGGCAGTGATCCCGAGAATGGCGACGAGAGCGATCAGGCTTTTGAGGAACTTCATGGACGGACTCCTTTTGGGGTTTGTGAGTGATCAATCTAGCGAATTGAGCGGGTGTAGGCGAGTCTAAAGCCGGGATTTCGGCGGAGGGTCAGGTTTACGGTTGAATAATTGGCCGGACTGGTGTAGTCGGAAACCCTTGGTTTTGAAACGATTTGCCTCCGAACTGAAAGCGAGATGATATGAAAGCAATGCAACCTATTCCCGGCTACCAACCTCCCCGCGGCCCGGTAGTTTTGGCGATTATGGACGGGGTCGGCTTGGGGAAATTTCCGGAAGGCGACATGGTGGCGAAAGCGACCAAGCCGACGTGGGATTGGCTGAAGGAGCATGCGTTGTATACGACGCTGAAGGCCCACGGGACGGCGGTAGGGATGCCGTCGGACGAGGACATGGGAAACAGCGAGGTCGGCCACAATGCGATCGGGGCGGGGCGGGTGTTCGCTCAAGGCGCGAAGCTGGTGGAACATGCGATCAATGACCGGGTGTTGTTCGAGGGGGAGACCTGGAAAGCATTGATCGCGAATAGTCTGGAGCGGAAGAGTGCGCTGCATTTTATCGGGTTGCTCTCGGACGGTAATGTGCACAGCCACATCCGGCATCTGCTGGCAATGATCCGGGAAGCGAAGGCGGCAGGGGTGGCGACGGTCCGCGTTCACACGTTGTTGGATGGCCGGGATGTTCCCCCGAGTTCGGCGCATGAGTACCTCGCTACGCTGGAAGAGTTGCTGGCAGAATGTTCAGCGGATGGAGCGGACTATGCGATTGCCTCGGGGGGTGGGCGTCAGGTGATCACCATGGACCGGTATGAAGCGGATTGGGAAATGATCGCCAAAGGATGGGATACACATGTGCGGGGCAAGGGGCCGGAATTTCCGAACGCCCTTGCGGCAGTGGAAGCGTACCGGGCGGAGAAGCCGGGGATCATCGATCAGGATCTGCCGCCGTTCGTGGTGGTTCGCGACGGGAAGCCGGTGGGACCGATCGTGGATGGCGATAGCGTGATCCTTTGCAATTTCCGGGGCGACCGGGCGATTGAGCTTTGCCGGGCGTTTGAGGAGGAGCCGTTCGACAAGTTTGACCGGGGTCCCAAGCCGAAGGTGATGTTCGCGGGAATGATGGAGTACGACGGGGATCTGCATATTCCGTCGCGGTTTTTGGTCGCGCCTCCCGCCCTCGACCGGACGATGGGGGAGTACCTGACAGCAACGGGGTTGAATCTTCTCGCGGTGAGCGAAACCCAGAAGTACGGGCATGTGACGTATTTCTTCAATGGCAACCGTTCGGGGAAGTTCAACGACGCGCTTGAGGATTATGTGGAGATCAAGTCGGACCGGCTGCCGTTTGAGCAGCGCCCGTGGATGAAGGCGTCGGAGATCACCGATGTGGCGCTGGAATCGATCCGGACGAACCGGCATAAATTTATCCGGATCAACTACCCCAACGGGGATATGGTGGGCCACACCGGTGATCCGTTGGCGGTGGAAATTTCCGTGGAGGCTACGGATTTAAACGTGGGGCGACTGGTGGAGGCGATTCAGAAGGCGGAGGGGATTCTGGTGCTGAGCGCGGACCATGGGAATGCGGATGAGATGTTTGAGCGGAACAAGAAGGGTGAGGTGGTAATGGATCCGCGGACCGGGAAGCCGAAAGCGAAAACTAGCCATACCCTGAATCCGGTGCCGTGCTTTATCTACGATCCGTCGGGCCGGGCCAAGGCGCGTTTGGTCAAGCAGGAGGGGTTGGGGATCAGCAGCCTCGCCGCGACCTGCATCACCCTTCTCGGCTACCAGCCGCCGGAGGACTATACTCCAAGTGTGGTCGAGGTGGGGTAGGGCAGGTTTATCCGGTTCGGCCCAAGAAAGGGGAGCTTCATGAAGCCAATTTCGCCAAAGGGAGTAAAATGGAGGTTCGGGTTGATTCCCTTATTCGGTTTGGGGCTCACTGTCATTTTTTATCTGGCGTTGTACTGGGGGGCCATGGGCACGTACCTCCGCGAGCTTTTGCTGGAGCGGGGAATCACTATGCCTCTGATTGTTTTTTTCACCTTGATTACGCTGGCGTATTCTCGTTTGGCCGGACGAAGTTCGAACTTACGGTCCCCGACGCTCATCGGGCTGTTTGGGCTGTCCTTTCTGCCGGTTCTATTGGGAGCATTAGGGTCGCTCAACGGATGGACGATGGCGTGGCTTCAGCTTAAAGCCGCCACGATGATGATGAGGGATTCGGGCGACATCTCGGAAATCAATGAAGCGATGACACTTCAGATCCATGCGATGGGCTGGTTGGCCGATTCCACCGGTCCTCTTCGTATCGGCATCTTCTCCATGGTCATCACCTGGCCGGTTATTCTGTGGCTGTGCTTTCGCCCGGCCCGGGAAGGGTGATGGCGGGACGCGCTCCACGATTCGCTTGAGCTTCGCAGGGCTTGCCCGCGCTTCCGCAGGCACGTTGGGCCAAGTTCGGTCTCGCAGAGCTCGACCAGGCCGGAAAGTATTGGGTCGTGGTAAGATAACTCTTACGCCCCCTCGCTCAACTCAACGGGTTACGCCACCGAAGACCGGAAAAGCGGGAGAAATCCGAATCTGTGGAAATGAGTTCGCAACCATGTTCGACGGCCAAGGCAGCCAAGTGCGCGTCGGTGACGAGATTGGCTACGGCTTGTCCTTTGCGAAGCATCTTCTCGAAGATTGTCCAGTGGCGCTCGGTCGGGTTGACAATTCGTGTGCATGGCTGGTCCAGCCAACTTTGAACCCGTGATGTGGCCTGATCCATGGAGAGGGGGTGCTCGAAGACGCGGGGGTTGGTGCCGATGCGGATGAACGCTCCGAGGACAGTCCAGCATAAGCACACGGGAGAGGATCCCGATAACGTGGCGTCCCACCACGTTCTTGCTTTGACATGGTGGGTATTGAGTTGGTCTTCCGCGTAAAGCAGGATGTTGGCATCCACGAGGATCATCGGCTTTCGTCCCCTTCAATCTGAGCGATCAACTCCTGGATGTTGTCCAAGCTCCTTCCCGCTTTCAGGCCGAGTTTGTGAGGCTGGGTATGATAAGGGCGTGCGCGTGTCGGTGCCTCTACCACCTGCAAACCGGCCCGCAGCGCCTCATTGACGACATGCCGGAACGGGCTGTGCAGGCGGGCAGCAATCGCTCTTGCCTTGTCGAGAACGTCATCATCTATCGTTAGCGTTGTTCTCATGTACGCATGTTAGCATCCATCGGGATGATGTCAAAGCATCAGCATCCTTGCGGGAACGTGCGTCGGGTGCTCTGACTCCGGACTACACATAGTATTCGCAAGGCGGGTGTGTGCTTTCATAAGCACATCCTAGCAAGTAGGGTTTCGGCTCGGCCAGAGGCGTCGCCCTACCATGCTTTTTGGATTGCTTATTCTAGGCTTAAGATATGCCAGGCGGGGACGTGATGGAAGTCGGGATGGGTTAGGGGGGCGGTGGCGGAGAGGATGGGGGGAGGGTGGCCTCGGGTGGCGTCGTAGCGGGCGAAGTTGGCTTGGAGAAGGAGGGGTGAAGAAGTTGCGGGGGGTAGGGCAAGAAGGTCGAGGGGGATGTCGGCCCAGGCATGCCATTGGTTGGATTGGGGTTGGAGATCGACGTCGTGGGCGAACTGTCCGGGGGGGAGGGTGACGGGTTTGCCGCGCTCTTGGGAGGTGGGGGCGGGATGGGGGAAGCGGTAGTTGAGGGTGAAGTTGCGGGGGGTGACGTGGAATTCGAGGTAGGGGTCGGTGGATTGGGGTTTGAGGAAGATTTCGAAGGTGTCGCCGAGGAGCCAGGCGGGCTGGTTGTGTCGCTCCATGTCGGTATGGATATCGAGATCGCGAAGGGTGGCGAGGATGAGGAGTCGGTTTTGACATCGGCCGAGCCGGACGGTTCCGGGCTGGAAGCGGGGATCGGGGTGAGGTAGCCAGGATTGAAGGAGATCAAGGGTCAGGCCGGTAGTGAGGGAGGCGTGGCGGGAGGGCCAGGTGTCGCAGGGGTCGGGGACCCGGGGCACGATCAGGGGGAGGGGCACGTCAGCAAATCTCGATCATGCGCTGGATGGCAAGACGGGCTTTGTCGGCGGTTTCTTTGGGCACTTTGACCTCGAAGACGTCTTCGCGGAGGGAGCGGAGGAGTTTGTCGAGGGTGATCATTTTCATGAAGCGGCAGACGGCGTGGTCGTTGACGGCGATGAATTTTTTGTCGGGATGGAAGCGGCGCATGCGGTGCATGATTCCGGTTTCGGTGGCGATGAGGAATTCGTTTTTGGGGGATTGGTCGACGCGTCGGATCATGCCTTCGGTGGAGCAGACGTGGGTGTCGGGGAAGCAGCCGGGGTTTTCGGCCATGCTGAGCATGGCGGCGGAGGCGCACCCGCATTCGGGATGGATGAGGAATTCGGCGTTGGGGAATTGTGCGCGTTTTTCGGCCATGGCTTCGGGGCGGATGCCGGCGTGGACATGGCATTCGCCGGACCAGATTTTCATGTTGGTGCGTCCGGTTTGGTTTTTGACGTAAGCGCCGAGGAACATGTCGGGGAGGAAGAGGATGGGTTGGTCTTCGGGGATGGCCTGGACGACTTTGACGGCATTGGAGGAGGTGCAGCAGTAATCGGTCTCGGCTTTGACGTCGGCGGTGGTGTTGACGTAGCTGACGACGACGGCGCCGGGGTTGTCGGCTTTCCATTTGCGGAGCTGGTCGGCGGTGATGGTGGCGGCGAGGGAGCATCCGGCGTTGAGGTCGGGGATGAGGACTTTTTTGTCGGGGGCGAGGATGGAGGCGGTTTCGGCCATGAAGTGGACGCCGCAGAAGATGATGATGTCGGCGTCGGTGGCGGCGGCTTTCTGGGAGAGGCCGAGGGAGTCGCCGACGACGTCGGCGATGTCCTGGATTTCCGGCAATTCGTAGTTGTGGGCGAGGATGATGGCGTTTTTGCGGGTTTTGAGATCCCGGATTTCCTCGATCACGGAGGGAGAGAGAACGGTTTGCATGAGGAGAATTTACGGTCGGAAGAGCGGGGAATCAATGGTTTAAAGCATGGGTTTGAAGATGTGGCAGAAGTTTTCGGCGAGTTTGTAGCGGAGGGGGCGGCGGCGCCAGTGTTCGAGGTCGAGTTCGTTGCTGTGGGCGAGTTCTTCGAGCATGATTTGCTTGAGGCGGTTGGTGAAGGCGTCGTCGTAGATGACGAGGTTGGTTTCGTAGTTGAGGCGGAGGCTGCGGACGTCAAGGTTGGCGCTGCCGATCATGGCGATTTCGTCGTCGACGAGGAGGGCCTTGGCATGCATGAAGGGCGGGTCGCGTTCGTAGATGCGGACGCCGGCGGCGAGGAGTTCCTCGTAAAGGGCGCGTCCGGCGAGTCCGGCGTAGACGTGGTTGTTTTGGCGGGGGACGACGATGCGGACGTTGATGCCGCGGAGCCCGGCGATGCGGAGGGCGCGGATGATGTCCATGGAGGGGATGAAGTAGGGGGTGACGGCGAGGATGCTGGTGCGGGCGAGGGTGATGCAGGTGAAGAGGGCGTCGCAGATTTCGTCGAGTTCGGTGGAGGGGCTTCCGTTGATAAGGCGCATGGAGGCGGGGCCATGGGTGGAGACTTCGGGGAAGTGGTCGGCCTGGAGGAGGAGGTCGGGGTTTTCGTCGGTGACGTAGTACCAGTCGCGGAGGAAGGTGTATTGGATTTCGTGGACGATGGGGCCGCGGACCATGAAGTGGTAGTCGCGGATGCCGGGTTCGTGGTCGCGCTGGGTATGTTCGGCCTGGAGGTTGATGCCGCCGAGGAAGGCGACGCGGCCGTCGACGATGAGGGCCTTGCGATGGTTGCGGAGGTTGATCTGGAACTGGCGTTTGAGGAGGCGGGCCATGGTCCATCCGGCGATGTGGAAGTTGGGGATGCGGCGATGGCGGCGGAAGAGGCCGGTGAGGACGGCGAAGGTGGAGCCGAAACGGTCGTAAAGAAGTCGGATTTGGACGCCGGCGCGGGCGCGTTCGGCGAGGGCGGCCATGAATTCGCGCCCGACGGGGTCGTTGGCGATGATAAAGGACTGGAGATGGATGTGGTGGCGGGCGGAGCGGATGGCGTCGAGCATGCGTGGGAAGGCTTCGTCGCCGGTGATGCAGGGTTCGATGTGGTTGCCGCAGAGGAGAAGGTGTTCGGGATTGGTGCGGGCGAGGGCGAGGTCGATTTCGCGGGCGTGGGGGGTGGGTGGGGCGCCGGCGACGGAATCGCGGACGGATTTCCAGTAGTTGAGGGGAAGGGTTTCGGCTTCGCGGGCTTCGCGTGCATCCTGAAAGCGGGCGTTGGCTTTTTCCTTGAGCCAGGTTTTGCGGGGGACGCGGTTGATGCCGAAGCCGAGGTAGATGAAGAAACCGATGAAGGGAAGGGACCAGACGACGACGATCCAGAGGATGGTGGAGACGGGTTCCTTGCGGTTGCGGAGGCAATGGAAAAGGACCCAGCCGAAAGTGGCGAAATGGATGAAGGTGGAAAGGGAGATCCATTGCCAGGGCATGAGGAGGGGCTGGGGGTTCATGGTCGGGCCTCGAGGCTGTCGAGGATTTCCTGCTGTTGGCGTTGGAGGTCGTCGATTTCCTGTTTCCAGTAGGAGGGGGTTCCGAAGTCGGGAGCTAGGCGGGCAAAGCCCCCGTCGGCGCGTTGGCGGACGCACCAGGCGGTGTAGTGGATGAAGCGCATGGCCCGGAGGGGTTCAATGAGGTTGACTTCGCGAGGGGGCATGGTGCGGAAGGAGCGGTAGCCATCAAGAATGAGGTCGAGTTCCTGACGGGCATGTTTGAGATGGTCGGGAAGGAGCATCCAAAGGTCCTGAATGGCGGGACCGATGGCCATGTCGTCGAAGTCGATGAGGGTGAGAGGTTCGCCGGGGCGAGCGAGGATGTTCTGGGAGTGACAATCGCCATGGATGCGGAGGTAGGGGATGTCTTCGAAGAGGGGGGCGATGGTTTCGAGGATGGCTTCGGCGATGTCTTCGTAGTCGCGGTGAAGGGAATGGTGAGGGAAGGGGAAGTCGAGGATGGTGTCGAGGTGATCGGAGGTGGCTTCGTATGGGTGTAGTTCAACGCGGTCTTCGGGGGGGTGGCGGGCCCCGACGACATGGACGCGGGCAATGAGGCGTCCGAGTTCCTGCCATTGCTCGGGCCGGGGTTCGACGAGGGGGCGTCCGCCGCGTTTGGGGAAGAGGGCGAAGGGGAGGCCGCGGGCGTCGTGGCGGAGGCCGGGGGGACCGAGGGGGGCGACGACGGGAATGTCCTCGGCGGCGAGTTCGGCGAGGAAGGTCATTTCGTCGTTGAGGGCGGCGGTGGACCAGCGTCCGGGGCGGTAGAACTTGGCGATGATCCATTCGCCGTCGTCGGCTTGCACCTCGAAGACGCGGTTGATGTAGCTGTTGAGGGGGCGGCAGAGGTTGGTGAAGGGACGGCGGAGGGCATCCTCGACCGTGGCGAGGACATGGTCGGGGGTGAGATGGGCGAAGTCGGAGGTGAGGGGGGTGTTCAAGAAGGTGAGGATGCGGCGCGGGTGGTGGCTTGGGCGAGTCGGTGGAGTTTTTCGAGGGCGGCTCCGGAGTCGATGGAGGCGCGGGCGTAGTCGATGCCTTCGCGAAGAGTTCCGGCTTTGCCTCCGGCGACGAGGGCGGCGGAGGCATTGAGGAGGACGATGTCGCGACGGGGGCCCTTGTCGTTCCCGGAGAGGACGGCTTTGACGAGTTCGGCGTTGTGGGCGGGATCGCCGCCGGCGAGGTCAGCGAGGCCGGCGCGGGGGAGTCCGACGTCCTCGGGGGTGATTTCATAGAGGCTGACGTGGCCGTTGCGAATTTCACCGACGAGGGAGGCGTGGGTGGTGGTGAGTTCATCGAGGCCGTCGAGGCCATGGACGACGAAGAGGTGTTCGGCTCCGAGGTCGGCGGCGGCGCGGGCGATGACATCGACGAGGGAGCGGTGGTAGACGCCGATGACGCCGCGCTTGGTTCCGGCGGGGTTGGAGAGGGGTCCGAGGATGTTGAAGAGGGTGCGGACACCGAGTTCGCGGCGGGGGCCGATGGCGTGTTTCATGGCGGGATGGAGGCCGGGGGCGAAGAGGAAGGCGATGCCGATGTCCTTGAGGCAGGCGGACATGACGGAGGCGGGGACACCGATGTTCACGCCGAGGGCTTCGAGGACATCGGCGCTTCCGGATTTGCTGGAGACGCTGCGGTTGCCATGTTTGGCCACGGGGATGCCAGCTCCGGCGACGACGAAGGCGGAAGCGGTGGAGATGTTAAAGGTGTGGGCGCCGTCGCCACCGGTGCCGCAGGTGTCGACCACGGCGTCGAGTTCGTGGCCAACGGGGGTGAAGACTTCGCGCATGGCCTGAGCGCTGGCGGCGATGATTTCGGGGGTTTCGCCGCGGATGCGGAGGGCGATGAGGTAGCCGGCGATTTGGGCGGGGGTGGCCTCGCCGTTCATGATTTCGCGCATGGCGGCGAGGGCATGGTCGCGGTCGAGAGGTTTGCCGTCGGCGAGGGAGGCGATGCATTCACGGATCATGGGGGTGTCTCCTTGGGTACGTGGAAGGGTCAGGGTTGGACAAAGCGGCGGTATTCATCGAGGGCGTAGCGGTCGGTCATGCCGGAGACGTAGTCGCAGGCGGTTCGCCAGAGGCCGTGGGAGGGGATGCGGGCGCGGGCTTTCCGGCCCATGGTTTCGGGATGGTTTACATAATGATGAAAGAGGGTCTTCATCATCTCAACGGCGATTTCGTTTTCGTGGTGGACGGTGGGGTGCCAGTAGACGTTGGTAAACAGGAATTCGCGAAGGGGTTTGAGTTTGGCCCGGAGTTCAGGGCTGAAGTCGACGATGCGCTCGGGGCAGTCCATGGCCTCCCAGGGGCTGTGGGGATGATACTGGTTGATCATGGCTTCGCTGCGCTGGAGGACGTCTTCGACTTGAAGGTCGAGGAGGGAGCGAAGGATCATGGGTGTTTCGAGGTCGGGGTCGAGGGCGGTGAATTCACGGCGGCATCGTTCGCAAGCGTCGCGCCAGATTTCGATGTGCATAAGTTGGGCGGTGGTGATGAGGCCGGCGTCGAGGCCGTCGTCGATGTCGTGTGCGTAATAGGTAAGATCGTCGGCGACGTCGGCAATTTGGGCTTCGAGGATCTGGTGGGGACCGATGGGGAAGCCGTCGAGTTGTTCGCCGGGGGTTTTGGAGAGGTGTTTGCGGAGACCGGCGCGGACTTCCCAGGTGAGGTTGAAGCCGGGGCGGTCGGGGTAGCGGGTTTCGAGTTCCTCGACCCAGCGGAGGCTTTGGAGGTTGTGGTCGAAGCCGCCGTGGTCGGTCATCAGTTCGTCGAGGGCGCGCTCGCCCATGTGGCCGAAGGGGCTGTGGCCGATGTCGTGGGCGAGGGAGATGGTTTCGGCGAGATCCTCGTGGAGGGCGAGTGCGCGGGCGAGGGTGCGGCTGACTGCGGCGACCTCGATGGTGTGGGTGAGGCGGGTCCGGTAATGGTCTGCGGTGCCGTTGACGAAGACCTGGGTCTTGTATTCGAGGCGGCGGAAGCAGCGGCTATGGATGATGCGGTCGCGGTCGCGTTGGTAGTCGGTGCGGTAGGGATGCTGGGGTTCGGGTACGGGGCGTCCTCGGGAGCGGTCGGGGGTGCAGGCGTAGTCGGCAAGTCCGGAGGTTTCCCGTTGGACGATCTCTAGGCGGGGTCGCAACATGGGCAAGACCTTACGGCTTCAGCGAGCTGGGTGCAAGTAGGATGGGGGAAACGAAAAGCGGCGCCCGCATGCGGCCGGAGCCGGCATGCGAGCGCCGCAGGGGGGGAAAGCTTGGGTCAGGGTAGCTCGACTTGGATCTTGTAGGTCCGGTTGGTGGCTTCGAAGGGATGGGGATCGGTGAGGGAGCCGTCGTCGTCCCAATCGTAGATGGCGCCGGTACCCTGAATGCGGTTGCTGGAGGTGAGGTACCAGGTGGGGGTGTTGAGTCCGTTGTCGTTGTACCAGATGAGGTAGTCGCGCTCGGTTTTGGTGGCGAAGCTGACCCGGATTCCGGTGGTTTGGGGGAGGGATTGGGTGAGGATGAAACGGTCGGTGGGATCGTTGGGGTCGAGGTTGGCGATGTAGGCATCGCGGAGGCTGTCGACGCCGTTGGCGGCGAGCTGGGTGAAGACATTGACGGCTTCGGGATCGAACCCGTTGGCGATGAGCCAGGAGTAGGGGACGATGTCATTGAACTGCTCGCCGCTGGCGGTGGCTTCGAACCCGATGGCGAAGGAGAAGTTACCGGTTCCGCTGAGTTCAACCTGGTGGGTCTGGGCCTGGTTGCGCATGCGAAGGGTGGTGAAGTCGATGCCGGCTCCGGGGTTGTCGTCGACGGCGGCGGGATTGTAGGTGGCGTTGTGGGGTCCGCCGTAGGCGATCATCGCGGAGACGCTGAGGCCGGGCCGGACTTGGCTGAGGGTAAGGGTGCCGTTGTTGTGCTGTTCGGGTCCGAGGTAGTTTTGGCCATGGAGGAGGAGGCCGTGGAGGTCGGGGGAGAGGCCATTGCGGACGAACAGGGTTCCGCCATTGAGGGCGGGGTTGACGTTGTAATTTACGGTGAGCCAATTGGAGAGGCCGTCGAGGGTGACGGTCTTGACGATCTGTCCGTCGGAGGAGGAGATGCGCCAGCCATTGGTCCAGTTGGTGAAGGTGTATTGGTCATTCACATAGTCGGTGGTTCCGGCCCACCAATCCTTGAGGGCGGAGGTGCGGTAGGCTTCGATGCGACCATCGTTATGGACGTTGAAGGCACCTTCCCACTCGTCCTCGACCCCGGCATAGCTGTGGAGGTTTCCGATGACCTGGAAGGCCTGACCGGAATCGGGGTCGCGGGTCCAGGCGGCGACGAGGCGTCCGCCGGAGCGTTCGAAGAGGGCGAAGATGCGGTCGTTGTAGAGGAGGTATTCGTTTTGGCCGTCGAGGTCGACATCGAGGGCTTGGACGGTGGCCTGGGTGAGGGAGGCGGCGGTGGCAAGCCATTGGTTGACACGCTGGTAGATGGCGGCCTTGCGGGTTTGGGCTTGAGCGACTTTTGCGAAGCCGGCGAGGTCGGCGAAGTCGAAGTTGGGGTTGATGTATTCGCCGTTGCTGAACTTGCGGAGGTCGACCCAGTTCTGCTCGTGGAAAGCGGTCTGGAAGACGGAAGCGTGGATCACACCGCGGGCAAGGGCGGACAAGCCGACATTGGTTACTGACTGCACGCGATTCCAGGCGGAGGATACGATGCCTCCGGTGTAGAGCATTCCGTAGGGGGTGGTGGTGCCGGGGAAGACTTTACCGACGAGACCTTCGTTGTGGACGGAACCGAGGTACCAATTGTCGTAGTTCCCCTGGTTGGCGTAGTTGATGTAGTTGTGGGAGAGCTTGGGCTGGCCGACCAGGCTGCCCCGATCCTCTACATACCAGGCATTGCCGGAGCCGCTGCCGTCGAGGTCGATCTGTTCGGTGAGGATGTCTTCGAGGGTGACGGTCTTGATCCAGGGGCGGTTGGCGATCCAGCGCATGTTGAGGTCGTAGGCGTCGGCGAGGGTCTTGCTGGTGAAGTCTTCCCAGTTGCTCATGAGGACGATGACTTGGTCCCAATCGCCGCGAGCCTTGCGGTTGAAGAGGCGGCGGAGGGGCATGGAGAGTCCGATGTCATGGTTGGCGAACCGGAAGTCGTTTGCGCCATTGTTGATGGCGAAGGTATCGACGCCTTCGATGCGATTGATTTGGTAGCCACGGGTACCAAGGGCGGAGGTGCGGCCGTACCATTTGAAGAGGTGTTCCATCTGGTCGACGACGGTGGCACGGAAGCCGAGTCCGGCGATTTTCTGGAAGACATCCTGGTCGAAGAGGCGTTCGGGGGTCCAGAAGACGGAGTTGGTGGTGATTTGGACGCCGTAGATGGTCTCGAGAAACTCGGTGGCAAGTTCGACGTTGTCGGCGATGAATTCCGGGGTGAAGTAGGGGAGCATGTGATCGGAGAAGGTGCTGGCCATGAGGGCGATGAGGTTGGTGCGGGCGAGTTCGCCAATGCGGGCGTTGAGGGAGGGGCCGTCGCGCCAGGGTTGACCGGCGGCGGGATCGACGCTGGCCCACTGGATGGCGGAAGCGAGGGTGGGGGTGATGTGCATGTTGAGGGGGGCGCCGAAGACTTCGTGGGTGTCGAGGACGCGGAAGTAGCCGGCCCCGGCATTGTTGTTCACGAGATCCTGGATGATGCTTCCGGGCTGAATGGCCTGGTTGCCATGGACGATCTTGGCAAGTTTGGTGCGATTGGGGCGGGCATCGCCGCGAATCCATTGGCGCAAGACGCTGCCGGCGCCGCGGAGTCCGTCCTGGGCCCAATGCTCATCCTCGGCGATGTAGTCGTTGAGGATGCTGTCGCGGATGTCGCTACGGCCGCCGATGTCGCCGCCGCCGGGGCCGCCGTTGTCGCAACTGTTGCAGGTTCCGGACTTGGTGGTGAAGACCTGGAAGTTAAGGACGGAGGGGTCGCCGATGTAGCCGACGTCGAGGAGAGCTTGGCGGTTGATGGAGAATTCGACTGCGTCGAGCTGGGAGTTGAAGTAGGCGCCATAGAAATAGTCTTCGCGTCCGACCACGCCGCCGAAGGAGAAGAGGTCTTCGCTGAAGACGCTGGTGTTCTGGTTGGGATTCATGTCGACGTAGACACGTCCGCTTGCGGAGTTGTAGACGGCGACGACGAGTTCCCAGCGCATGTCGGTGAGGGTGTCGACTTCATCGGGGAGGACGCGTTCGCCGATGGCGGGGTTTCCGGTGTCGATGACGACGTAGATATCGAGGTGGGATTCCTCGGCGAAAGCTTGGAGATCATACATGTCGACGCGGAAGTAGAAGCGGTCGTCGCCGCCGGCGGAGGAGGGGCCGCCGTCGCGGGTGTAGAAGGCGACGAGGTCGCGGGACTCGTCGAAGCCGTCCCAGCCACGATAGACATCGCCCTGTTTCGAGTTGATGCCGCCGCCGTGATAGTAGTCGAGGGCGCGGAGGTCGTCCCAGGTCCAGTCCATGAATTCCTCGAAGACGGGCTGGCCATTGAGTTCGCCGATCTGAGGTCCGCGCCCGATGGTGATGGAGCCGGGAGGGACGGGGATGTTGACGTCGGCGCGGGGGTCGGTGCCAGCGTTCTTGTGCTGGATGTTGGTGATGCCGTCGCCGGTGAGGTCGCCATCGCCGCCTTGCTGGGTGTTGGTGGGGCTGATGTGGCCGGTGCGGAGGTTGTACCAGCCGTCGTCCCAGGGATCGAGGCCGAAGCGGATTTTCCAACCGTCGTCGAGGCCGTCCTGATTGGTGTCGCGGACGAGGGGATCGAGCTCGTTGAACAGGATGCGCGGCCACTTGTTGGTGTCCTGCCAAACACCATTCACCCGGCGGGGGCGACCGAAGTCTTCGAAGAGCTTGGTGTAGTTGATGGCCCGGGAGACGATCGAGGGTTCCCCAGCAGCAGCGAGGGCGGCTTGACTGGCGGCATCCATGCCGACGAGGTAGATATGGTTGGCGGGGAGGGAGATGTCGAACGTTTGATTGGTTCCATTCGCGTAAAGGAGGGTCATGTCGACGCGGCCGTTGGCATTCACGTCGGCGGCGCCGTCGCTCATGCTATCGCCGATGGTATCGCGGTTGTTGGGATCGGTTTCGAGGAAGCGGGCATTGGCGGGGAGGGCATCGCGATCGACGATGGAGGTATTGCGGATGGTGGGGAGGAACATTTGTTGATGTTCATACCAGCTTCGGAGGACATTGGTGACGACCCCTTGTCCGTTCAGCAAGCCCACATCGACCCGGCCGTTGCGGTTGAGATCTTCGAGATGGTCGGGGAGCCCGTCGTTGTCAGTATCGGCGCGGCTGGGATCGGTGATGGAGCCGCCGATTTGATCGGTGCGGGAGGCGTTGAAGTTGTAGGCGGGGTGTTGCCAGTTGTCGGTGGTGTTGTAGATGGGAGGATCGCGGTCGGCGATGAAGTTGGGCCATCCGTCGCCGTTGGTGTCGGCGTTGAGGTCGGTGGCGGCGGGGTTGATGGGGCCGGAGAGTCCGAGCTGGAGGCCGTCGGGGAGGCCGCCGCCATCGGTAGAGGGCATGAGCGGGTCGCTGCGGCCGGAGATGACCCAGATATGGACGTCGCCATTGCTCCAGGTTTCCGGATTGGTTTCGGGGAGGGGGACGGGCTGGGTTTCGAGGGTGTCGGGGAGTCCGTCGTTGTCGGAGTCGCCGGAGGTATCCGGGTTGACCATCTGGCGGAAGATGACGGTGGTGGTGCGCTGGTTGGTGGCGTTGATCACGGCGGGGTTCCCATCGGTGTCGACGTTGGCGACGAGGGTGTAGGTTCCGCGTTGGATATTGGTCCAGGTGAAGTTCCAGAAGAGGCTGTTTCCAACCGGAGTGGGATTTCCGGTGATCCGCTGGGCGGTAAGACCGGTGCCGGAGGGTCCGGCGAAGGGGCGGGTGAGGGTGAGCGCGTTGCTGGAGACGACACTGGCAACCACGACGCGCACAGATCCAATTTGCAAGACGGACCCGGCGGAGACTTGGTCGTTGAAGAGGGTGCCAGCTCCGGCCACGGCGGTGCTGTTGGTGGTGACGGAGAGGGTTCCGGACAGGGTGTTGGTGGAAGCAGGCACGGGGACGACGGTTCCGGTGGAATTGGTGAAGCTGATCCATACGGATTGGGCATCGGTTCCGGTCTGCACGATCACGTTGTGCTGGCGTTGAGCGGGAGTAGGATTGGCCACATCGGGAAGGACGATCTGATAGCGTCCGCCGTTGATGTCGAATTCGGGGGGATCAATGATGAGCACGGAAGGTCCCCCAGCGCCTTGAGGTACACGAACGCGGCGCTCGGCGAAGAGGGATACGCCTTGGCCGGCGGCATTGGTATGGACCACGGAGATTTCATGTTCGTAGTTGGGGTCGCCGTTGAAGAGGTCGGGGAGGGTGAATCCGAGTTCGTGGGTGTTGGCTTCGACGAAATAGTTGAAGGTATACTCTTCACGATTCTGGGGGATGCCGTTGAGAGAGATCAGGAAGCGAGAGCGGGTGACTTCTTCATCCCAATCGGAGAGGTTGGCGCTGAAGTTGACCTTCATGACGTAGCC
The DNA here is from genome assembly GCA_035327665.1 of Kiritimatiellia bacterium. Lineage (GTDB taxonomy): Bacteria > Verrucomicrobiota > Kiritimatiellia > CAIVKH01 > CAIVKH01 > DAOLCW01. Next base: position 21,011 of record DAOLCW010000001.1, on the reverse strand, counting down.
GGCGGAGACGGTGTCGCCGTCGTTCTGAGGCCAGGCGACATTCATGCGATAGTCGGGTCCGTTGGCGGTGACGGAGCGTTCAAGGGTGGTGAAACGTCCGGCGGCGTCGGAGAGGAGGGGGTTGGTGGAGGAGGAGTGTTCGGCGAGCTTGACCCGGATGGTGGCGGAGCCGGAGGCGGGGATGTTGACGTAGTTGAAACGCCATTCGAGGGGGTACTCACTGTTGATGTTGATGTTGGGATTGACGCGCTGGGCTTCGACCCAGGAGACGTTGCCCAGAGCGTTCTGACCGTTGCCGTTGGGTGAGCCGGTGGCGGAGTCGTCGTTGTTGGCATCGTTGTCGACGATGTTGTACCAGACGCGGGTGACCGTGGGGTCGGTGCGGACGACGATCCCAAAGCGGTTGTCAGTCAGCGTTTGGTTTTGGGCGGGGAAGACGACCTCGCCAGCGGGAGGAGCGGCGTCGTAGTAGAAGGGCTGATAGAAGGTGTTGTAGATGGAAGCGCGGAGGTCGTTGCCGACACCTGCGCCATCGCGACGGAGGAACACGCGGGCGGCAAGCATATTGAAGCCTTCGACAAGTCCGGTGCGCTGGATGCCGTAGTCGTTGTGGGGGTAATAGGTGACGGTCGAAGGATTAAAGTTTTCGATTTTCCAGGTACCCATCATGTCTTGTTTGCGGCCGATGGAATCCCAATCGTTGGGGAAGAGGGCTTCAACGGAAGCATTGTCGAGCATATGCTGACGGGTGGCGCTGACTTTGTATCGAACGGTGGTTCCAGCGGGGAGGGGGGGGATGTTGTTCTCCGACCACCAATCATTGGTTTCGCCTCCGGATTCCAGCCAATTGGTGCGCCAGAAAAGTTCTACGACTCTGGTACTGCCGATGCCCATGCCTCCGGCGCCTTCGGGCCATGTACCATCGGTGGTGTAGTAAACAAAAACGCGGTTGGCTTGACCGGCATTCCCGACCTTGACCTGAAACCAAATATCCTGTCCGGAAGCATCCTGAGGGGGGGGCCAAAACTGGGACCATCCATCGTCGGTCTGATTTTGAGGATCATGATAGACAAAGGCGGCGGTGTAGGTGCCGTCGAAGTTGTTGTTGGAGGAACCGTGCTGGTAGATCGTGAAGCCGGGGGATCCGACGGTGAATTCGTAGGTTTCGGCTCCGGCTGAACCGATCTTGTTGCGCAGTGCATTGACCGATCCGAATTTTTCCGGGCCGATCCGGTGGTGGTAGGTCATGTTCTCGTAGCCGAGGTAAACATCGGTGGTGTCCCATCCGGGAGGGTGGTCGCGGTCATCGCCGCCGAAGTGTTGCTGGTTGTTGAGGGGAACGCCGCCGTTGAGCTTGAGCATGGCATGGTAGGCGGAGCCGTCGGCATGGACGAAAAAGCTGAGGTTGGTGGCGGAGGTCACGCGGGGGATCGGGTGCATGTAGGTGAAGGGAACGGGATCGACGCCGTCGGGGTACCCGCGGTTTGGATAGCCGAAGGGATTGAACTGGGAATCGCCATCGGGACCGTCCCAGCGGACAACCTGGATGGTGTCAGCGGGTTGGCCGTTGGAATACAATTCAATGGGGTTGCCGCCGCCCCATTTCCAGAGGTGGGACTCCTCCGGGCTGCGCCAGGAGAACACAAAATAGCCGGCGGGGGGAACGGTGACTTTGATCCTTCCGTCGGTGACCTGATGGTAGAACTTGCCGCCGCCGTCGGCGTATTGCCAGAGGATGGAGCCGTCGGGGAAGGTGGTGGGGATTTCGCGGTAATGGCCGGCCCCCCAGTCGCGGTTCATCATGAAGTGCATTACGGTGCCGTCGGCATCGCTCATGTCCCAATTTTCGCGTTTGTCGCGGCGCTCATAGGAGAGGACGTGCTCATCGCCCCAGCGGGGGATCTGGTCGCCGCGAGCGAACGAATTGTGAATATGTACGAGATTAGGGATGCGGGTGTCGCCGAATTGTCCGAAGGGCCGGGTGTTGGCATGGCGGGGGAAGGCGCCGCCGCTGTCACCGAGGGTGGGGGCTTGGCGGTTGCCGTCGGTATAAATGTTGGGGAGTCCAGCCCGGGTGAGGTTGATGGCGTACTGAAGGTGTTCGTTGAAAGCGACGTCGTCGTCGTGGCTTTTGGCATAATAGACGCCGAGACTCTTGCCCATTTGGAAGCCTTCGATGTACTCCGAGGTTTGTAGGTCGAAGAGGTTGGGGAGCCAGGACAAGTTGTTGAGGGTGGAGTGGGTGCGGGCATCAAGCAGACGCATGCCGGAATTCCAGTACTCATCGTAGGGCGGGGGAGCGCCCATGTGTTCGCCGAAGACCATGAGGGAGACGCGGGGGAGTTCGACATCGAACACGGACGCGCGGTAATTTCCTTCGATAAATCCGCGGGTTTTGTTGAACTGCCATTGAGCCTGGCCGATGTAGCCGGCATCGCTAAAATCCTTGTCGGGACCGTCCTGCTGGCCAAAGAAATAGGCGGGGACATGTTTTACCGCATCGAGGCGTAGACCATCCAGTTTGGTGTAGTCGACCAGCCAGCGGATCGAGCGCATGAGGTAGCCGCCGACATCTTCCGAGTAGAACCCGGGATTTTCAGCAATCAGGTTGGTGGTGATGAGAGGGCTGCCGAAACCGACATGGCCTTCAGTGGGATGGAAGTCGTAGTATTCGGGGTTATTGGGATGGCGTACGAAGCTGATCCCGGGGTGGGTATCGCCTTCATTGGGTCCGAAATTCGCGTTCAAGCCGCCACCGCTGGCTTCGTGGGCGATGTCGATGAGGCCGGAAAGGTAGCGATTTTGGACTTCCCAGGTGCTGCCCCAGTTTACGGTGTTGCCCCAGGGGCGATAGAAGCCTTCTTCAGTGACTTGAAGGTGAAAATCTTCGGGAAGCATACCGGGGTAAATGTCAACCGGGGTGTTTTCATTAAATCCGGGGATGTCAAAGGCCCGGTGATTCATGATGTTGTCGAAGTAGACCCGGAGCCCGAACCGATGGGCGGTCTCGATCATGCGGAGCATTTCCTCCTCGGTGCCGTAGCGGGTACGACCGCCGGTGCGCTGGGGATTGCCCCCAAGATCAAATGGATCCCAAAGGTCATAACCCACTGAGAGGTCCCCGCTGGCCTTTTGAGGTGGGGGAAGCCAAAGGGAGGTGTAGCCGGTTTCCGCGATTTCCGGCATTTTATCGATGAGTTCTTGCCAGGTGAGGTTGAAGAACTGCAACATGACCTCGGCACGAACCGGTGAGGCATGGACCATGCCTGCGGCGATTAATCCGACTACCCAATTTCGCAATGCTTGTTTCCCCCGCATGGCTTGCACCTCTTCGTTTGGAGTTGTGAACGTAAACTAGCTACATAAAATCTACATCGAACCCTCAAATAAGTAAAACGCTTTTCGGTTTAAGTAAAGCGTTATACGCATCTTTTTTTGTTAGGCCATGTATCTGGTTTGTTTTGAATGGATTAGGCACGCGAGAAGAAGGCAGGATCTTTGGTATTTTTCGGATGATGTGGCGAATCATGGGTGAACTCAGTGCCGTCGTTTATCCGTTTGGGAGGGTGAATGAGGATTCATCGAACGATAGCTTGAACGATCAGGTCGGCTGGCTATAATGCGCGACCTCTGACCATTGCTGATGCCATGTCCCTGCACTTCTTCAATACGTTAACCCGGAGCCTGGAGCGATTTGAACCTCTCGATCCGGGACATGTTCGCGTATATACATGCGGACCAACGGTCTACAATTACGCTCACATCGGCAATTTTCGTGCGTATCTTTTTGAGGATTTGATGTGCCGGTACCTTCGATTCAAGGGGTATCAGGTGACGCATGTCATGAATCTGACCGATGTGGATGACAAGACCATCCGCGGTTGCCGGGAACAAGGCATTTCACTGGCGGACTACACCAAGCCTTTTATCGAGGCATTTTTTGAGGATCTGAAGACGTTAAATGTCCATCCTGCCGACCACTATCCGGCGGCGACGGATCATATCCCGGAAATGATCGCGATGATCGCGAGCTTGATGGAAAAGGGGTTTGCGTATCGATCTCCGGATGGATCGGTCTATTTCAGTATAGATAAATTTCCGAACTACGGATGCTTGTGCCGTCTGGACAAGAGCGGGCTTCGTCCGGGGGCGCGGGTGGCTCAGGATGAGTACGAGAAAGAGCATGTGGGGGATTTCGCGCTGTGGAAGGCGTGGGTAGAGGAAGATGGGGATGTGGCATGGGATTCGCCGTGGGGCCGGGGACGTCCGGGATGGCACATTGAATGTTCGGCCATGAGCATCAAATATCTGGGGGAAACTTTCGATCTTCATGCAGGTGGGGTGGATAACATCTTTCCTCATCACGACGATGAAATAGCGCAAAGCGAATCGGTGACCGGGAAAACCTTCGTGAAGACCTGGGTTCATTGCGCCCACTTGATTGTGGAAGGCAAAAAGATGTCGAAGTCGGCAGGGAATTTTTACACGCTGCGCGATCTTCTGGTCGAAGGGTACACGGGTCGGGACATTCGTTATGAGTTGATCACGACCCATTACCGGCAATCGTTAAATTTCACGATGTCAGGTCTCAAGGGTGCCCGTGCGGCACTGGGACGACTGGACGAGTTTTTACGGCGGCTTGAGTTGTTGGCGGATGGTTCCTCTCCTGCTGCTGATCAGCTTCCGGATTGGATGAAACAAGGTCATTCCCGATTCGTCGCGGCGCTCGATCACGACTTGAATATTTCCGGTGCGCTCGGCGCGTTGTTTGACACCGTTCATGAGGGCAATAAGGCGATGGACCGAGGAGACCTAAGCGCGGCGGCGGCCGCAGCGGTTCGAGAGGATTGGTTATCGCTCGATTCCGTGCTTGGATTTCTCCGGCCACCTGAGGCGGAGGTGGATTCCGAGGTGCTTGTACTGGTCGATGAACGCCAAGCGGCCCGCAAGGCCCGGAACTGGGCGGAATCGGATCGTTTACGGGATGAAATTGTCGCTCGCGGCTACCTTATTCAGGACACTCCGGATGGACCGGTGGTGAAACGAGCGGGATGAGTGCGGGGAAGTTCATCACGTTGGAAGGGCCGGAGGGCGGTGGAAAGACCACCCAGGCGAAACGGCTGATTCAGCGCATGACCCGGCAAGGGTTGAAAGTGATCTACACGCGCGAACCGGGCGGAACGAGTACGGGTGAATTGATCCGCAGCATCCTGCAGCACGACCGGTCGAAGGAAACGATTCATCCGGAAACGGAAGTCTTTTTGTTTGCGGCGAGCCGTTCACAATTGGTGCGGCAAGTCATCCTTCCCGCGCTGGAGGCGGGAACACACGTGGTGTGCGACCGGTATGCCGATTCGACCACGGTCTATCAAGGGTACGGCCGGGGATTTGATGTGGAGCAAATGATTGCAATCAATTCGCTGGCCATCGGGCCGGCGATTCCCGATTTGACCCTGTTGTTGGATGTCACGGTTGAGCTTGGATTTGCCCGGCTTGCCGAGCGCCAGCGGGAATTGTTTGAGAAACCTGACCGGATTGAGCGGGAAGCTCGCGCGTTTCATGAGAGAGTACGAGCGGGATACCTTGACTTGGCCAAACGATGGCCGGAGCGTTTTCAGGTTCTCGACGGAGGCAGGGAGGAAGATGTCCTTGAGGAGGATATCTGGGGAAGGGTTTCCGGTGTCCTTGCTTGATCGAGTCGCCGAGGCCTACTCGGATTTGACCAACGGCTGGATGGAAGGCCGGATTGCCCACGCCTATCTTGTCCAAGGCGCACCCGGAGGGGAGGCCGGCCTGTTTGCCCGATCGATGCTGCAATGGCTCTTTTGCACGGAGGAGGCGAAGCCCTGTGGCCGATGCAAGGGCTGTCACCGGATCGAACTTCGAACCCACCCCGATGTGATGTGGATAGAGCCGGAGAGCCGGAGCCGGCAGATCTCCATCGAGCAAACACGTGCGGTGTGCGGCCGGTTGGCCCAGACCTCACTCGAGGGAGGTTGGAAAGGAGCGGTTTTGCTGGAGGCGGACCGGATGACCCAGCAGGCCGCGAATGCCTTGCTGAAAACCCTCGAAGAACCTCCCGGGAAAAGTATCCTGCTGTTGATCTCTGATGCACCGCAAGCGATTCTGCCCACGATTTTGTCGCGGTGCCAAAACGTGAAATTGTCTTCGTCCGAGTCGTCGGCGTCCCATCCTTGGCGGCAAGAACTTCTGGAATTGTTGCGGCGCCTTCCGGCCGGGGATCCGGTGTATCCACTGGTGCGGGCGGCCAAGCTCAAGGCTTTGTTGCAGGGGATTCGGGAACCTTCCGATGAGGAAGAGATGGTCTCGGATGACGAAGGGCAATCCAAAGAGATCAAAGAGGCCCGTCAAAAGGCTCGCATGGTTAAAGCAAGGACGGACATGATCTCGGCGATCCTCATCTGGTACCGGGATGTGCTCGCGTGCACCGCCGATGCTCCGGAGTCAACCCTGCAATACCCTGAATTCCGGGAGGAGCTTCGGGCTCAGGCACAAGCCTTGGGGTGGGGGGGGGCGATGCGACAAATCCAGAATATCGAACGGTTGTACCGCGATGTGGAAATGAACGTAACGGATCTGGCTGCTTTTGACACGTTGTTGCCTTCCTGAGGGTCTCATTCGTGGCGGGCGGGGGCGATGATGCATGAAGCGGAGAAGGATGGGCGGTGAATGGTGACCTCGGGCATTTACAACTACGGCATGGCCGTGCTATAGAGGCATGACATTGAAGAAAGTCATCACCTAGGGGAACCCCTCCGGGAGAATAACACCATGGATGTAAAAAACATTAAGCGCATCATCGAGTTGATGAGCGAAAACGATTTGAGCGAGTTTGAGTTGGCAGAAGAGGGATTCCGGATCACCATTCGACGCCCTTATGCAGGGGCGGCACCGATGGTTATGGGATCGATTCCGGCGGGGTATCCGGCCGCGAATTACCCGGTTGCCGCGCCCGTGCCCGTCGCTGGCGCGGCGGCCCCGGCGGCGGCCCCCGCAGGGGGCGAGGCCAGCGCTGCCGATGCACATTTAATTCCGATCAAATCCCCTATGGTGGGGACGTTCTATCGCTCCCCCTCACCGGAGTCGCCCTCGTACATGAATGTGGGAGACGATGTGGAAAGTGAAGCCGTGGTTTGCATCATCGAGGCGATGAAGGTGATGAACGAGATCAAGGCTGAGGTCAACGGAGTGATCAAGAAGATACTCGTTGAGAACGCGACGCCGGTGGAATTTGGCCAGCCGTTGTTTCTGGTAGAACCTCGCTAACCCCTTGGCGCTATATGTTTGAACGAATTCTTATCGCCAACCGTGGGGAAATTGCCCTTCGCATCATCCGGGCTTGCCGGGAAATGGGAATCAAGTCGGTGGCGGTGTATTCCACCGCCGACCAGCGGTCCCTTCATGTTCAGGCGGCGGATGAGGCCATCTGCATTGGTCCGCCTTCGGGCAAGGACAGTTACCTCAAAATCGCCAACATCATCAGCGCGGCGGAGGTCGCGGATGTCGACGCGATTCATCCCGGGTATGGATTCCTCGCCGAGAATGCGCATTTTGCCGAGATTTGCGGGAACTGTAACATCACGTTTATTGGGCCGACCCCCGACAACATTCGAATGATGGGCAACAAATCGGTGGCCCGCGATACGATGAAGAAAGCGGGCGTGCCGGTGGCTCCAGGCAGCGAAGGGGTGGTTCGCTCTCAGGACGAGGCCCTCAAAGTGGCGCGTGAGATCGGATATCCTGTGCTGATCAAGGCGGTTGCCGGTGGCGGAGGCAAGGGGATGCGGGTGGCCCGCAATGATGTCAGCCTTGCCCAGGGGTTTATGACGGCGAGTTCCGAAGCCGAGCGGGCGTTTTCCAACGCCGAGGTGTATATTGAGAAATTCATCGATCAGGCCCGGCATATTGAAGTTCAAGTCATCGCCGACCATCATGGCAATTCCTGCCACTTGTTTGAGCGGGATTGCAGCATTCAGCGGCGGCATCAAAAGTTGGTGGAGGAAGCCCCCTCGCCGGTCATTGATCCGGAAACCCGTCGTCGGCTCGGCAAAGCGGCCTTGAAGGCGGTGGACGCAGTGGGGTACCAGAATGCGGGGACGATCGAGTTTCTTTACGACCAGCAATCGGGGGACTTCTATTTCATGGAAATGAACACCCGAATTCAGGTCGAGCATCCGATCACCGAAGAGATCACCGGGGTTGATTTGATCAAGGAGCAGATCCGGGTTGCTTCGGGGCAGAAATTGTCGTTCAGCCAGAAGGATCTGGCCATTGATGGGCACGCGATTGAATTCCGGGTGAATGCGGAGAATCCCTATCGGGACTTTACTCCGTCACCGGGGAAAGTGGATTTCGTCTGCATGCCGGGGGGGATTGGTGTGCGCATCGACTCCCATGTCTACAGCGGGTATGAGATCTCTCCTTATTATGACAGCATGATCGGGAAGATCATTGTGCATGCCCGGACCCGGGAAGAAGCCATCGCCCGGATGAGCCGGGCATTGAGCGAGTTTATGATCGAGGGTCCGCATACCACGGTGCCCCTTGGCCTGGCCCTGCTGGCCGATGCGCGGTTTCAGCGCGGCGACTACACTACGACGTTCCTTGAAGGGTTTATCAAGGAAGGCTTTTTATCCAGTGAAACACCCCACGCATAGCAAGAGGCGGATATGAACGAAACGCAAACTCAAAAAGATAACCTGCACCTCGATGCTTCCCTCGATCATTCGGAATTGAACGGGGAACATATCGAAAACGATACCGAACTTGGTTCGGTGCATATCCACAACAACGTGATTGCGACCATTGCCCGTCAGGCGGCCGTCAAGGTGCCGGGGGTTTGCGATCTGGCCGGCGGACTGGTGGACGGATTGGCGGGGATGATTGGCAAACGAGCCTCGGACCGGGGGATCAAGGTCGATTTTCAGGACAATGCGGTCATTCTTGAATTGCATGTTATTCTGGAATTCGGGGTTCGGATTCCTCACGTGGCATGGCAACTTCAAACTGAAGTACGTGAGGCGGTTGAGCAAATGACCGGCAAGCATGTCCGGGCGGTACAAGTCATCGTCCAAGGTGTGCGGATTCCGGAACACCACGATGACCATGGTTTGACCGAGGACGCGGTATAACTCCGGGATCATGAAAGCGCTTCAGGGAATTCTCGGCATCGCTCTGTTGCTCGGAGCGATGGCGGCAAGTGGGTTGGTGTTTTCCCAGTCCATCCGTCGCGCCGATACATGGACGGCATGGGTGCAGACCTCGGTCGTCGAAGCGCGTTCCTCCTTACGGTGGTTAAGCATGGCCTACCTGTCCGGTGTCGGCTTGTTCCTTTTTCTGGGGTGGAAAAGCCGCCGGCGATCCGCGGACTACCTCGCCTATGACAATGAAGGCGGAACGGTGACGATCAGCCTGCAAGCGTTGCAGGATTTTCTTGAGCATCTGAAGTCTGGGTATCCTTCGATTGAGTCGCTCAAACCGCGCGTGGACATGTACCGGGGCGACTTGGATGTCGAATTGGATGTGAGGGTCAAGGCGGGAACGCAGATTCCTGAATTGTGTCGCCAGTTGCAGGACCAGGCGAAACGCGAAATTCGCGATCGAATCGGGATTCAGGAGATTCATGACATCCGGGTGCGGGTGGAGGAGATCAAGCTGCCGAGCCCCAAAGCGAAGAAGCAGGAAAACGTGGAGATCAAGGCGGAGAAGTCTCCCGAGGCTACCCCCTGACCGGGACGAAACAAAGGACACGACGGATGAATTGGAATCAACTTGCCGGCGATTATTTGACGGTTGCCGATCAGATCTTTCAGACCATGCCGGAGGAGATCGAGCGGCTTGCGGTGGAGATGGTGGAACGATTGAAATCGGGGGGAAAGTTACTGATCTGTGGGAATGGTGGAAGTGCGGCCGATGCCCAACACATTGCGGGTGAATTCATCAACCGGTTTCTTCGCGAGCGCAAGCCGTACGCTGCGGTGGCGCTGACGACCGATACGTCGGTGATCACGGCAATCGGCAACGACTACTCGTACGACCTGATCTTCGAAAAGCAGGTGGCGGGCATTGGCCGGGCCGAGGATATGTTGCTGGCCATTTCCACCAGCGGGAATGCGGAGAACGTTCTGCAAGCGGTTCAAACCGCAAAGCGAATGGGCCTTCTGACCATTGCCCTGACCGGGGGAACCGGGGGGAAGCTAGCTCCGCTGTGCGACCGGGTTCTCAACCTCTCGTGCACCAAGAGCACTCCCCGCATTCAAGAGGGACATCAACTGATTTTCCACATCCTTTGCGAACGCATCGAAGAACTTCTCGAAACCGCTTGAACATCTTGTTGGGAACCACCGACCTATGGCCAACCGAAAACCTGCTCGTCCTTCTTCCTCTCCGAATGCTCCCGACCTTGTGGTGGTCGGATCGGTTGGCATTGATACCATCGAAACCCCCAAGGCCAGGAAAGAGCGCATTCTGGGAGGATCCGCGAGCTATGCTTGCGCGGCGGCCTCGTTCTTTACCCGGGTCGGGATGGTTGGTGTGGTGGGAGAGGATTTCCCGGGCAAGTACCGCAAGCTTTACGATCACTTCGGAATTCATCTCGACGGGTTGCAGGTCAAGCCGGGGAAAACCTTTTTCTGGTCCGGGATTTACGAGGAAAATATGGATATTCGGCGGACATTGGTCACTGACCTGAATGTGTTCGCGGATTTTTCCCCGGAATTGCCGGAGAGTTACCGGGATGCGAGGTATGTATTTCTCGCCAACATTTCCCCGGACTTGCAGGCTCGGGTCTTGACCCAGATGCGTAAGCCCCGGTTTGTCATGCTTGACACGATGGATTTATGGATCAACGTTGCCGTGCATGACTTAATGGACGTGATTGGGAGGGTTACCCTGCTGACCCTGAACGAACACGAGGCGCGCCATCTGACCGGCAAGCATAGCTTGGTCAAAGCGGCGAAGGCTTTGCTGGAATCAGGCCCCAAGTATGTGTGCATTAAAAAAGGCGAGCATGGAAGCGTCCTGTTCACCCGCAAAGGCGCCTTTATGATGCCGGCCTATCCGCTGGAAGTGGTGAACGATCCAACCGGTGCCGGGGACACCTTTGCCGGTGGCTTTATCGGAGCCCTCGCCCGGATGAACTCGTTAAGCGAAACCTCGATCCGTAAGGCCATGACCTACGGCAGCGTGATTGCTTCGTTCGGAGTGGAGGCTTTTAGCCTCGACCGGCTGTCCAACCTCAGTCTCCCCGAAATCGAACAACGAGCCCGCGAGCTCCGCACGATGGGGCGCATTCTTTGAGATAAAATCGGCCGCCGACCCCATGTACAGGGCCGACGGCCATTACACTGGTTGGTCAGTCACGGAAGCGGTAGCCGACCCCGCGCACGGTTTCGATGTAGGCCCCGGAAGCCCCGAGTTTTTTGCGGAGACCCGTAACCTGGACATCCACTGCGCGTTCGGTGCAGCTGTAATTGTCGCCATGGACGGCATGAATGATCTTGTCACGGGAGAAAACCCGACCCGGCTTCAACGCGAGGGTTTGAAGAATTTTGTATTCGCTGAAGGTGAGAGTAACAGGTTTGTTTTTGACCCGGACTTCATGACGCTCGTCATCGATGACGATGTCCTTGATCTTGAGGGTGGGAGAGGCGGTTTCAGGCAGGGAGCTGGTGTGAGCCATGGCTCCCACCGACCTCGGAGCGGTGGTTGAACCGGGGGTGGATTGAAGCAAAAGAACGGTGGTATCCATCATGCCGGTGGTCTCTCCGAGAAGTTGGCAGATTGCGGCGCCTTTTTTCACCGGGATGACCAATCCAACGAGAATGGAGTCGGCATCTGCGGACTCCGCCATTTCCTTCACGGTGTTGACATCGTTGGTCGCGGCCAGCATGGCCAAGCCATCGGAAAGCAATTCCGAGGCGGTATGAAGGTTCCGGTCATTCAGCTCAAGTGATGTGCGATTTTTATCTTTGGTCATAATCATGATTCAATCTCCTTTAAAGAGTCTTTATTTCGTTTAAACATCGTTCAGGTTAGCTAGTAAGCAAGCAGCGTGCCAAGACGACGTGTGTAGTCCGTGAACAGACAAATACCTATAAAATACCAAGAAAAAACTGTTTAGCAGGAAGTGTCGCGAAATGAACACGAGCGGTAGGAGCAACAATTATGTATCAAGGTGTGTTAATAACTACGCAACTGTAGGAAGGTGTAAGGATGTCGCCTTCGGGTGCGGGGGAATCTACCCGTTTGGCCACGAGAGTGTACCCCGGAAAAAAAAGGGGGGGGGATTGTGAACCTGCGTTCTCGCGGCTGCGGCTGCGTTTCCGTGGGAACTTGCTTTGCCCCTTGCATCCTAGATGTGGTGGGGCGACTTAGAGGGTCAGTCGGCAGAATAGCGATAGCCGATGCTGCGCACGGTGACGATCCGAGCGCCGGCAGGCCCGAGTTTTCGCCGGAGCCCTGACAGGTGGACGTCCACGGCTCGTTTGGTGCAATGAAAGGGCTCGCCCTGTATGGAGGTGATGATTTCCTCGCGGGTAAAGACTTTACCGGGCCTTCGCACAAGGGTCCGAAGAATTTTGTATTCACTGAAGGTGAGAGCGATCGGATTTCCGTCTACGCGGACCTCGTGGCGCTCCTCATCGAGATGAATCTCATGAGGCGTTTTGCGGAGATCGATTGGATTGTGCGGGGAGGACGGGTGATCATGCTCGGGGCAGGTCGCGGCGGACTCGTCGAGAGAGCAGGTCTTGAGCAAGACCGCTTTCCCGGGTAAATCGCCGTGGTGATCTTCGAGCAAGCGACAAATCGCCGCCCCCTTTTTGAGGGGCAACAGCAGGGTGATCATCATGGAATCAGCCTCAGGGTCATCGGCCAGGGCGTCGATCACCGCAACATCCCGTGTTGTGGTCATGACGGAAAGTCCATCCGAAAGCAGGGTGGTTACGGCGGGAAGATGTCGCTCATCCCATGCCGTCGATCGTTGGGATTTGGTTGATGTCATAATCATGATGGGAACTCCCTGGGGACTATCGTTTCACTGAAATGTTGGAGGGCTTGTGGCCGCCTGATGCTTCCGAATCTAGCAAAAGGGGGTTAAACAGCAAGACTAAAACGCTCTACTAAAACATTTTAACGCATCATTCTTCTCATCGCGTGATATTGCTTATGTCCATGATGGGCAATGATTAGCGATCAGAGTAACGAAGTCGTAGGGACGGTTTGTTTTGTATTTCTTTAAAAAAAGTGACCGGAAAGAATCGGTGGTAAAGGTTCGATTAGCTCATCAACCACTAACCTTGCCGGGTTGTTGGCCTCCCTCTATTGTTTGGGAGAGATAAGCGTGATCAAGCCAATGACCGAAAACCATTATCCACCTTCACCGTGAAGGACTAACTGGACGTCATGAACAATCCTTCGCCACCTTCACCTTCTGAACCTTTCCGGCTAACCTCCCCATTTTCAGATCCCCTGCGTACCAAGATGTTTTCCGTGGTTGGCGGGGCGATCGAGAAGATGCTTGCTCTGGACTCCATCAACCAAGTTTATCTGCAAGCGGCATCCGGGGATGAAGCAAAACCTTTTGCGGCGCGGGTGCTTGAGACGATGAAGGTTGGATATGACGTGTCGGCCTCCGACCTGGGGAGAATCCCGGCCAAAGGTCCCGTGGTGGTGGTGGCAAACCATCCCTTCGGAGGGCTTGAAGGGGTCATTCTCGGTCAGTTGCTGAGAACCATCCGTTCCGACGTCAAATTGATGGCCAACTTTCTACTCGAGCGAATTCCCGACATGCGGGACGATTTCATCTTCGTTGATCCTTTCGCAGGCGAAGGCGCAGCGCGAGCGAATCTACGTCCATTAAAGGAAACGATCGGTTGGCTCAAGAAGGGAGGAATGCTGGGAGTGTTTCCGGCGGGGGCGGTATCGCATATCGACTTGAAGCAAGGCGGGGTGGTGGATCCTCCGTGGAGTACAACCATTGCCCGAATCATCCGGCGGGCGGAGGCTCCAGTGGTTCCGGTTTTCTTTCAGGGGTCCAACAGCCTGTTGTTCCAGGTGCTTGGGTTAATTCATCCCCGCCTGCGCACGGCCATGCTTCCCCACGAGTTCCTCAACAAGAAAAACCGGACCCTCGAAGTACGGGTGGGTGCCGCGGTTCCCTTCAAGCGGATCGCCGAACTTCCCGACGAGGAGATGATGGTTTATTTACGGATGCGCACGTATCACTTGCAGCATCGCAAAGCGACGCCGAAAAAGGAGCGCAAGACGCGGAGGATTCCGGTGCGGGTGATGAAGCCGGACCATGCCGAGGTCATTCCCGCCACCGACCCGGATCTTCTCGACCGCGAAGTCCGGGCGTTGCCGATCGAGCGTCGGCTCGTGGAAAGCGGGCCGATTGACGCGCTGTACGCGTATGCCCGGGAGATTCCCAATCTTCTCCTTGAGATTGGGCGGTTGCGGGAACTGACCTTTCGGGAGGTGGAGGAGGGGACCGGCCAGGCTGTGGATCTTGATCTGTTCGATGATTATTACATTCATCTTTTCCTGTGGCAGCGGGAGACCCGGGAAGTGATCGGGGCCTACCGGTTGGGCAAAACCGATGTGATTCTCGATCAGCTCGGGAAACGTGGCCTTTACACCCATACCTTGTTTCATTACCGCAAGCGGCTCCTCCGGGAGATCAATCCGGCCCTCGAGATGGGGCGGTCGTTCATCCGCAAGGAGTATCAACGCAATTACTCATCGCTGCTGTTGCTTTGGAAAGGGATGGGTCAGTTCATCGTGCAAAACCCCCGCTACAAGACGTTGTTCGGGCCGGTGAGTATGAACAATGCATACAACACCATGTCGCGGCACCTTTTGATCGGATTTCTCAAACTGAACAATTTTCTTCCCGAGTATTCGAGGTTGGTCAAAGCCCGGAAGCCGTTGCGGGGAAGTTTGCTGAAAAAATGGAAACTCAAGCGCTCCAAGATGGTGGTGAGGGACTTGGAGGATGTGGATACCCTGATCTCCGACATTGAAAGTGACTTGAAAGGAATGCCGATTCTCATGCGCCAGTACCTCAAGCTGGGAGGGAAATTGCTGGGCTTTAATGTCGACCCCGATTTCAGTTATGTGGTCGATGGCCTGATTCTCGTCGATCTCACCAAGACCGACCGGAAAACGTTGGCCAAGTACATGGGCAAGGAGGGGGCGGAATCCTTTCTCGCTCATCATGGGCTTGGGAACGCTTCACCCACCTGAGGGCCCGGGCCGAATGGCGCAAGGCAAAGAAGGCGGCTCGGCGGGACCCTCCAGTAGGGGACAGGCAGTCTCCAGCCTCGCCCTACCTTACGTGGAGATTTACGCCCCATTTCAGCGTTAAGGCCGGGCTTCGAAATCGGTTGAGAATCGGCACAAACGTTCAGTCTGAGCAGTGATTCCCTTGGGGCGTGACGGAGAGAATGATAAGCCCTTAAGGGTCACATTAGAAAACTGGAGCGGGTGACGGGAATCGAACCCGTGCCCGAAGCTTGGGAAGCTTCTATTCTACCATTGAACTACACCCGCTAGGTTCGATAGGTGCAATCTAGGCCAAGCGGGTTGAGGAATCAAGCGGGAAGTGAGGAGGGGGCTGGACGCGGAATCATAGCAATTCCTCGAAGTCGTAGCTCAACACGACCCGTTCCTTGCCCTTGATGTCCTGCCCGAAACCGGTGAAAATCTGGTAGTGAATGGGGAAGACGCCGTAGTAGTTGGTGCGATAAAGTTCGACGAAGTTGTCCTCGTAAATCACCGACATGTCGCGTTTTCCTGCGTTGGGGGTGCCCTGGGAAGCAATCGAGTGGACCCAGGGCAGGATGTCGCCTCCCTCGACGTAGTCGAACGTCAGGGTCACGATGCGATCCGTGGAATCGATTTCCACTACGGGATAGGGACCAATCGATACTCCGGAGATTTCCACCCGGGGACCATCGGAGCCGGGATTGAAGGATGTATCGGACGGCCAGGAGAAGGGAATACGATCCACTGCGGCATTCATGTCGGGCGGGTTGTCGTGAAGCAGGGTGTAGCGGGTACGTCCGGATACGCCGTTTGAGATGGCGGCAGGGAACATCAAATACGAGTTGATCCGGTAGGTTTCCTGAAAGGGATTACGGACAACGATGCTCATGTCGCGCGGGACATCGGTGCCGTTGGTCCAGGCCTGATACCAAGCGTTCAGTTGGTTGGTGATGGGGCCGATGGCGTCGAAGACAAGGGGAAGCTCGACATTGAGACCGGACTGGTCGTTGGGTCGGCCCATGGGCCCAAAACCGGGGATGCGTTCGATGGTGTAACCGGGACCGTGGACCACGAGTCCGGTAAACACACCCACTCCCGAAATTTCGATGAGAGCGGAGTTATCGATGACGTCTTCGATGAAGGGGGAGAAGTCCATGCCGAAGAGGGTGAAGGGATTCTGCTCCCAGCGAGCAAGCCCGTCGGCGTCGGAGACAAGAATCTTACCTTCACCAGGCGTCCCGCCACGAATGCGAACCTGCCCGTCGACATCGAGTTGGGCGGTGGGGTTGTTGGCTCCAATACCGACGCCGCCCTGGGCCCGGATGAGGAATTGATTGGTGGAGGTGGAGGCGAAGGCGGAGGCTCCATCATTCCAGACGAAGGTTCCGCTGTGATTCGCTCGGGCTTGACGTCCGGCGGCGAATGAGCCGGATGTGTCGGGCCCGATAAGGTTGGAGAAACCACCGGGAATGGTTGCATGCAGCGCATTGGTTCCGATGATGTTGCGGCGTCCTCCTCCGATGACGCTTTGTTGGGCTCCGGGGTAGATGATCTGCTGGAACCCGCCACCGATGACGGAGTGGGTAACGCCGGTGCCGATGGCATGGCTTCCGGCGGGGGTGCCAATGATGATGGTGTTGACATCTCTCGCTTGAAGTCCGGAGGTGGAGAGAGCGTAAGGAACGGACACGAGACGCTCTCTCGGGCTAAGGGGGACACCATTGATGATCACCTCCAACCAGACCTGATTGTGGGTCAATGCCTCGGAAAGAGAACCGTGGATGGGATTGTCGCCGATCATCGCCTCGTACAATCCATCAACCACCGTAACCGTATTGGAATTGAGAAAGAGGAGAGTGCCGCCCGCCGCTTGATTGTAGAGACCCAGTTCGAGGCTGATTTGTCCATTGAGGAGCGCCGCGTTTTCAAGGAGTCGCCCTTGGTAGTGTATCATCGATGGGGGCTGAGCCCAGCTTCGCCCGGCGAAGGTGATGATGATCGTGCTGAATAACATCGCAATGGTTTTCATAAAAGCCTCCTTGATCCATGTCGATGTATGAGGGGTACACCCAGTTGTCGCAACATTTCAACCGGAAATGACGAGAACTCAATGGATAAGGAGTGGTCTGAACAATCCATTGACGTCTGCAAGGAGCTCTTACTATGATGTAAGGCGAACCCTGAGGTTGAGGTCGTTAATAGGAGGCTGGTAAACTTGTGGTAATGTGGGCAGACATGCCCGTTAAGGCGTTTGTTGTGGCTTGGACCCGGTGGTCCATATCCGACAAATGGCGGGTGGGTGAGGCATGAACGGAACCCCGGTCAGGGTTTTGCGCGTTCTAGAGGAATTGTACCGATTCCAGACGATGAATGCGCTCTCGGAGACGGTTTGCCGAACTCTTCTGGATTTAATCGGAGGGGAAAACGTAATTATCTGCCGCCATGATGGCCGACATCGGGTGATTACCTCAGTGGTGGCAAGGCAACCGTTTAGTTGCGCAAATCTAGTTCCACACATCAATGAGTCAGGAATGATGGCCTTGCATCCATTATGGGAGGGGGTTTTTGATCCAGATCAACCGATCCGATCGGTCTCAGATCTGGCCTCGCGGAAGGCATGGCACGGCCATCCTTTGTATGGCGAGGTGTTCAGGCCCGATGGCATTGAAGATCAACTGAACATGGAGATTCTCGGCACTCCGGAGGCGTTTACCACGGTGAATATCCTGAGGGGCCGGCGGGGCTTTACCCTTGAGGAGCGGGATCTGTTCGCCCGGTTGCGCCCTCATCTGACCCAGGCCTTCCACAACACCAGTCTCGCCGAGCGCGCGGGACTGATCCACGCCCCCGCCGATGATTGCTGGTTGGTGCCGGTGGATCATCACGGGCGCATTGTATCTGGAGGCGACGTCAGCCTGCCTCCGCTCGGACATGAGACGATGGCCCGGGGGCGACTCCCCGTTCCGGTGGAGGCGTGGATCCAGGAACAGGCGCGATGCCTCAATGAAGGTTGGATGGAAACCCAACTCGCTCCTCTTCGCCGGGAGGAACAGGGTCAGGCATGGCTGTTTACTTTGTACCGGGACATGGAGAATGGCCGATACCTGCTCTCGGCCAAACGATTGATCCGGGAACAACGAACCGTCCGGCTGAGCCCGCGCGAAGCAGAGGTGATCGACTGGGTTGCCGCCGGGAAGACCAACGAGGAGATCGCCGTCCTTCTCGGCATGAGCCTCAATACCGTGAAGACTCATCTGAAACGAAGTTTCATCAAACTGGGCGTCGAGAATCGCACTGCCGCCGTCTCCGCGTGGAGCCGCTTGGCCAACCGCTTGTCACCCAAACGGGGGACAGGGGAAACCTGAACATTGTCTCGACCCATCCCCTTTCCACCCCTCAAACTAAAACGCCAGGTCAGAACAACCGGAGGATCGGATGAAAAAAGTTCGGTATTCAACAGATGATGTTCGTGGATTCAGCAAACGCATGAGCGGGCAGGGGCTGGTCCTCGTGCTGGGACTCGCCTTGATGGTCAGCGGGATCAGCGCCACCGCACAGATTACCCAGGTCGCGTCGGTGATGAATGGATTCGGGGGACGTTCGACCGGAGGCACCTACACCCAGATCGGGGCGGGGGCTCAGCCGGGCGGGATCGCGGTGTCCTATGAGAACGGGGCGGCGAATTATGCGGGGGGCAAGATCAACCGCGCAGGTTTCCTGAACACGTTTGTGATGTTTCCGAACCTCGACACGAATGGCAGCGGACTGCCCAACGAACTCGATCCGGACAACGACGGCGACGGGCTGTGGGACCATTGGGAAGTGAGCGGGGAAAAATTTACCCCGAATAGCCCCACCGACCCCAACCTTGCCGATACTGACGGCAACAACATCTCCGATTATGATGAGAGCATCGCCGGGACGAACCCCAACGATCCCAATGCCGGATTGATCATCATCGACCTCGAAAACGCGGGGGCAAACCGGGAGGTCACCTGGACCGCGCGCGGAAACAACGAACGCATTTATGTGGTGCGGGCGCTTGATGACAGTTTTGGAGCGACGCCCTCGGCGGTGATCTGGAGCAACACGGTGGGAGGCGGTCTCGCCCCGTGGTATGAGACCACGGAAACCATCGCCGACTCTGCGGGCAATTCCCGCTTCTATGCGGTCGAAGTCATCCGCCCGTAATTTCCAAACCTTGGAAAGCCAAGCTGTATTGATTTCCAAACCTTGGAAAACCAAACGTGAAAGGTATGTGCTTATGAAGCGGTTTGTTCGTGTAGTTGCGTGGATGAGTTTGGGGTCGGTGATAACCCATGCCCAGTCGCCATCGCTGATCCATTATCAAGGACGGTTGATGGACGGGACCAATCTGGTCAACGCCTTGGTTCCGATGGAGTTGAGTCTTTACGATGCCCCGGCGGGCGGAAATTTGCTGTACGGGGATTTTAATCCTGCGGTTCCGGTGGTGGACGGTCTCTACAGCACCTACCTTGGCGACAACACGACGACCGGCAATCTCCAAAACGCGTTGGCCGCACCCGGGGTCTGGTTGCAGGTGGTCGTCAACGGCACGCCATTGACGCCGCGCGAGCGCCTGGCCGCCGTGCCCTACGCCCGGGTGGTGCAGGGGCTCGCCATCAATGACCGGCACAGCCTGACCCTTCTGCCCGAAGAGGGCACCAATGCCATGTCGCCTGCCGCACGGTACTCGGTGATCAGCGGGGGCAATGCCCACATCGTCGAAGATGCCTGGTATTCGGTGATCGGCGGCGGACAACAAAATCGCATCAATCTTTTCGCGGACTACAACGTGATCAGCGGTGGTTTTTCCAATACTGTGGCCAGTCAGGCGCGGCATGGGGTCATTGGCGGCGGCGAACGCAATACTCTGGGTGACAATGTCCGGCATGGCGTTATCGGCGGCGGCACCAATAACGTTCTGGAATCAAGCCAGTCCGTTATCGCCGGGGGTGAGGCGAACCGGACTGAAGCCTTTACGCCTTATGTCGTGATCGGAGGCGGGCGCATCAACCGGATTGCAGCGGGCGGCACCCGCTCGGTTATTGCCGGCGGCGAGAACAACGAGGTGCGGGCCAGCTACGGGGTGATCGGGGGCGGCTCCGCCAACCGGATCGAGTCCAATGCCTTTTATGCCGTGGTCAATGGAGGAATCCTGAATGTGGTGGTGACCAACAGTCCCTATGCGGCCATCGGAGGCGGCATCGGCAATCAAGCCGGGCCGAATGCCGAATCGGGTGTGATCGGTGGCGGATCGTTCAACCGCCTAGCCTCTGCCGCCACCAACAGCGTTATTGCTGGAGGCGCAAACAACGCTATCAGCAATGCGACGGGCGCGGCCATCGGCGGCGGCTCGGTACATTTCATTGGAGCGGACGCGAACTATTCTGTCGTCGGCGGCGGGCAAACCCATACTATTCAGGCGGGCTCAACACATAGCGTCATTGCTGGCGGGGCCAACCATCAGATCGCCAGTCAGGCGTCCTACGCGTTTATCGGCGGAGGTCTAATCAACCAGATCGGCGTCGGCGCCACCAATGCCGTGATTGTCGGAGGCCGATTAAATTATAATGAGGGCAAACGCTCCACCATTGGCGGCGGATTTCAAAATGTCATTGATCGTGATGATCACGTTACGCCGCTCATTCTCACGGGGCCGAAGGATTCGGTGATTGGCGGTGGCAGAGAAAATGCAATCC